>CAZFGC010000154.1:0-2285 GCA_964518285.1 Microcaldota archaeon | reverse complement strand
GAAATGCGCTTCTTTTTTCATTTTCTTTTTCTTTATTTTTTATTTTTATTTTTTCGAATTCCAATCTTTCATCCTCTTCATTTTTTCTTTCTCTTGTTCATTTTCTTATTCATTTTTTTATTCTTTCTTATTGCTGCGTGTGCTGCAGCTAATCTTGCGATTGGTACTCTGTACTTCGAGCAACTTACATAATCTAGTAATCCATGATATCTCTCTATGGAATATGGGTCCCCTCCTGTCTCACCACATACTCCGACTTCAAGATTTTTTCTAGATTTTTTACCAAGCTCTGTACCAATTTTTATAAGTTTAAAGACTCCTTCATCCACTGATTCAAATGGATTTCTTTCATAAATTCCCTTCTCTAAATACACTTGCAGAAACTTTGCTTCTGCATCATCCCTACTAAATCCAAGAGTTGTTTGTGTGAGATCATTGGTTCCAAAAGAGAAAAATTCTGCTTCTTTCGCAATTTCATCAGCCGTTAATGCTGCTCTTGGTATTTCTATCATCGTTCCTATCTTATAATTTATCTTCACTTTTTCCTTTTCCATAATCTTTTCCGCTACATTTTTTATAAGTTCTTTAAGTATTTTTAATTCATTAACGTTACCTATAAGCGGAACCATTATTTCTACTATAGGATTCTTTTTTCTCTTTTTAAGCTGACAAGCTGCTTCAAATATAGCTCTTACTTGCATTTCGTAAATTTCTGGATAAGTAATCCCAACCCTACTTCCTCTATGCCCAAGCATAGGATTAAACTCGCTAAGCTCTCTAACTTTTTTCAAAATTTTTTGCTTTTCTTCTATTATTCTATGGTCTACTTTTTTAGAACTAAGTTCTGCTATATCTGCTATAAGCTCTTCTTGTCTTGGAAGAAACTCGTGAAGAGGAGGATCTAAAAGTCTTATAGTTACTGGAAGTCCGTCCATTGCTTCAAAAATTTCTACAAAATCTTGTCTTTGCATCGGAAGAAGTTGATCCAAATATTTCATTCTTTCTTCTTTACTTTCAGCCATTATCATTTTTTGAACTATCGGTAATCTACTTTTATCATTGAACATTCTTTCTGTCCTACAAAGTCCTATTCCCTTTGCTCCAAATTCTCTTGCATCCCTAGCTGCCTCTGGTGTATCTGCATTTGCTCTAACTTCTAACTCTGCAAATTCATCACACCACTTCAAAAATTCTTTGAATTCTTTTGTTAATTTTGGTTCTATTAATTTTACTTCTCCTTCTATAACTTCACCTGAAGATCCATCTATCGTTATGATATCGTTTTCCTTGAAAATTTTTCCATTTATTTCCAATATTTTCTTTTCTATATCTATTTTTGCTGATTCGCATCCTACTACACACGGGATACCAAGACCTCTCGCTACAACTGCTGCATGACAAGTCATACCTCCCCTACTGGTAAGAACTCCCTGCGAAACGATCATTCCATGAATATCGTCTGGAGTTGTTTCAACTGCAACTAATATTACATTTTCGTTCTTTCCTCTTTGTGCAGCTTCATCAGCTGTAAAAACTATTTTTCCACAAGCAGCTCCTGGACTTGCAGGAAGACCTTTTGCAATTTTTGTATATTTTTCGTTTGGATCTATTTGCCTATGGAGAAGCTGATCTATTTCCTTTGTCGATATTCTCATAATTGCTTCTTCCTTAGAGATTAATTTTTCTTTAACCATATCAACAGCAATTTTTATTGCAGCTGCTGCAGTTCTCTTTCCAGTTCTTGTCTGCAATATATATAGCTTTCCTTTTTCTATTGTAAATTCAATATCCTGCATATCTCTATAGTGTCTTTCTAGTTTTTTTGCAATTTTTTCAATTTCATTATATATTTTTGGAAATTCTTTTTTCATTTCTTTTATTGGTTTTGGAGTTCTAATACCTGCGACTACATCTTCTCCTTGCGCATTCATTAAATACTCTCCATAAAGAACATTTTCTCCCGTGGAAGGGTTTCTAGTAAACAGAACTCCTGTCCCGCTATCGAACCCAAGGTTACCAAAGACCATAGTTTGAACAACAACTGCTGTACCCATATCATGCGGTATGTTGTAAATGTTTCTATATGTTATGGCCCTTGGGTTATTCCAAGATTCAAACACTGCCTGTACAGCCATAAAGAGTTGTTCTTTTGGATCTTGAGGAATTTCTTTCCCCTCGTTTTTTACAAGTAATTTGAATTTTTCTACAATTTCTTTTAATTCGCTAGCATTTAATTCATAATCGAATTTTCTTCTTCTTTTTTCTTTTTCTTCTTCAAATATCTT
>CAZFGC010000153.1:0-1867 GCA_964518285.1 Microcaldota archaeon | reverse complement strand
GATTTCGTAATAGTATAAAATTTCTGTGAAATTTTTTGAATTTATTACTTTCTCTACAGGATAAGTAGATAGACAATAATTTAAATCGATTGATTTTATCATAATTCTATTTTTTTCTATTCCTCCAATCTCATAATATCTCCTAAGCAAGGTAATTACATATTCTCCACTTCTAACATTTTGTGCTGCTACAAAATACATGCATCCCAAAGTTTCTGCTATTACTGCCTGTAAGTGCAGAAATGCAGGATCCTTCCAAATTTCATAATATTTTTTCGCTAATTCTTTTGCTTCTAATAGATAAGGCTCTGCGTATTCGGGTTCGGGAGGAGCTCTTGCCATGGAATAGAGAGAGTAGACTCTTAGAAAATCAAGTTTTATATCTTTGCCTTCTCCTATTTTATCTTGTTTTTCTTTTATTAATCTTATTGCCATTCTATAATAATCATAGTCTTTATTTGATTCCAATTCATTATACTTATTTCCTTTTTCAATGAGACTAAATTCATATTGGTATTCAGGGAATGCGTCTTTCGGATAAGGGACATAATACATAGGCGCAGAATAAGAGGAAGCTAATATAGACGCTGAGATTATTCCGGCAGATAATGTTCTTCTAAAAAATTTTTTTAATTTATCAACTCTTTTTAATTTATCAGCTTTACTTTCCTTTTCTTCCATATATAAAGTTGGATTTTAAATATTTAAAAAACTATCTTTTCAGTATCTAGTATGGGATCAGAATCGAGCGGGGGATCAACACCGGGATCTCCCATTGGCATACCTTTACGTCAAAACGGATTAGTAGGATCAGGTAAATCACTAATAGATCCACAAAATCGTGTCGTCACCAAATACCCCGAATACAGAGAAAAATACGAGAAAGGCGGACTTCAAGAGCTCGAGTTCTTACATTTTAAGAATCTTGACATTAAAGTGAAAGATCCTGATTTTGAGATAAAGAAAATTGAAGAGGAGAACTGTATCGTGGAATTACGCGAAGAGAGTTATAGAATGTGTGAGAATGAATTGAGGAGGATTGTGAGAAGGATAAAGGTAAGTAAGGGGAGAGTGATAAGTGTGGATATTGATGAAATAAAAAATATTGCTTTTTTTGCAAACGAAGCTGAGAAACTTAGGGAGAGTTTGTATAAATTGAATGAATTCGAGTTAAGGAATAAAGTTGAGATCTTATCTAAAAAGGTTCCTGTTAATGGGATTGAAAGAGAGTTGAAGATGGTTGATGTGGGGGATTTGGAGAAGATCTTTGTTAAGTTCTATTCTAATGGATATGGATATGATAGGATATCTGAATATCTGAATAATGTTGAGAAATGTAAGGAAGAAAGGGAAAGAATAAAGAGGGAGATTGAGGAGTTGGAGAGAGAGAAGAAAGTGAAAGAGGTAGAGATGGAAAAGAGGAAGGAGAAGGCTGAGCTAATTGAGGAGATTAAAAATATAGAAAGAAAAATAAAGGAAAAGAAAGTGAAAATAAGAGAGGTGGAGGGGAGGAGAAAAGAGGAAATAAAAAAAGTGAAGGAACATCTTAAAGAATTATCAAAAGAAATAAAGAAGGAATTGAATAGCAGGGAGGAAAAAATTTCAAAGCTTAATGATGCAATTGAAAAAATAAAAAAAGGTATTAGCTCCGGGAAGAAGAAAGAAGAAATATTAGAAGAAATAAAAGATCCGTACGTGAAAGGTATAATAGAGAAAGTGAGACGTTTGGAGATCGATGAAATAGAAAGAGAGTTAAGAAGAGTGATGAATTCTTTGAGGGACTCTATTCTTGAAAAGGTCTTGGTTGCTATAGAATATAATGATATGAAATCTGTTAAAAAATATATTGAAGAAATGAAGAAAGTTG
>CAZFGC010000152.1:0-10342 GCA_964518285.1 Microcaldota archaeon | reverse complement strand
ATTTTTTAATTTTATTTTCTTTTTTTCTTTATTTTATTTCTAATTTTGATTTTGAGATTTTGATTTTGAGTCTGATTTGAATGGGGGCATGGGGATTCGAACCCCAACTTGCAGGTTTCCCTGGCTGGTCTGGAGCTTCGGCTTACTCTGCGTAGTCTGCCGCGCTGCCAGGTTACGCCATACCCCCTCTCTCTTTTATTTTCTCTATCAAACTTTTTAAAATTAATTTACTATGCCCTTCTTTTATCCTTATTCCTGCAGCAGCTTTATGACCTCCAGCACTTTCTATTATTTCTTTACTTTCAGATTTTATACTTTTTATTATATCTATAGCGTCATAGCCTAAAGATAATGCTCTCTCATCAATTCTTATATTAAAAGATCTCTTTCCATAGCCTATAGTAATTATACCTTTTGATTTTTTCAAAATTTCATCGTGAATTATTCCTACTATATCTCCCTTCGTTGGATAGTCTCCTTCTCTCACAAGTTTATCAGTATTAATTAGAATTAAAGTTATTTCGTTTATCTTCTTTTTCTTTATTTTTTTCATTGCAAAACCTTTTGTTGATTCTATCATCTCTAATAGTTCTGTGTAGATTGAAGTTACTTCCTCTTTATTTTCGATTGTATCCATTATCTCATCAACACTCTTTCTGGAGCATAAATAATCTAATACTAAGGCATATTTGCTATCTTCTCCTCCATAGCTAAATTTACTTCTATCACCTGCAAAAGAATAAGAAATTATTTTCCCAAAATATTTCTTGTTTTCTTCATTTTTCCCAGAAATTTTATAAGCAACTTCGCTTGCAAGTAACCCTGAAGTATAATCTGAACCACCTCCAAATAAATGAGGATTGAGAATTTTTATCCTACTTCTTTCGTTTATATTTAATTCTTCGAAATTTAAAGATGGTGGATGATGATCTATTATTATTATTTCAAATCCCTCATAAATTAATCTCTTATAACTATCGATACATTCTTCGTTAGACCCAAAATCACATGCTATAAAAACTGGATTAAGAAACTCGTAATCTAAATTTTTTATTTCCATTAAATCTCTTTCCATGTCTTGCTTTCTATAATAAGGAAATTTGTTTAATATGAATCTAGAATTTTTTCCAATTACTTTCCTTAGGGAAATTGCTGAGCAAATTCCATCACAATCGTTGTGATATCTAACTACTATTGGCTTGTTTAAAAAAATTGACCTTTTTACTTCACTTGCTATTTCACAAATTTTGTCATTCATTGATCTAATTAATTTGTCATTGAACAAATTTTCCTTTATTTTTATCTCTGAGTTCCTTTCAATTAACTTTTTTACGAATTTAATGAATTCTTTCTCTTTTTCCTTTATAGTCGCTGTATTAATATAATAAACATCTCCTTGTTTTCTATAATCTTCAACTTCTATTATCTCTCCCGGCTTTATATTTCCTTTACTCACTAGGAAAATTTTTTCATTCCTTGTCAAACCTGTCAAGTAAAATTCATCACCTATTCTTTTATTGGAAATTATAAAAACTAGAAATGACACTTTTTCACTTTTTTTACTTTTCATTTTTTCCTATTTTTTCCATTACTTTTAATGCGTTCCAATCATAGATTATTTCCTTTTGTATCATTTCAATTTCTTCATCAGTAAGATGCTTAAATCTCCTTTGAAGTTTTAAATATTTCTCTACTGGGATGAACTTTGGTTCATAGTTTAACGTTAATCTACCATTTTCAAACTCATAGAGCTTCCAAGCACCTGTATCTATTGCTAGTTTTGCTATTTCTATCGTCATATTTGGTGGGAATCCCCATCCAACATTACATGGAGTGTGAATTAAAATAAATGAAGCACCATTTACTTCTTTTGCTTTCTCAACTTTTCTTTTTAAGTCAAAAATATTTCCTACACTTGCACTTGCAGCGTAAGGGACATTATGAGCTGCACTGATTAATCCTATATGTTTTCTAGACTCTTTTTTTCCTCTGTGAATCTTTCCATGCGGGCTTGTTGTGGTTACTGCAAAACGTGGTGTAGCGCCACTTCTCTGCACTCCTGTATTTGAATAACACTCAGTATCAAGACAAACGAAAATTACATTCTCATTCCTTTCAAGAGCTCCACTGAATGAGCCAAAACCAATATCGTAAAAAGCTCCGTCCCCTCCGATACAAACAACTTTTGTATGATAATTTCCTTTACATCTCAATGCCCTAGACACCCCTGTAGCAACCGCTGGAGCATTTTCAAATAAAGAATGTATGTAAGGAACATTCCATGCACTCTCTGGATAGCATGTTGATATAATTTCAAGACACCCGGTTGAGTTGACAACTATAACATCCTTACCCAAAACTTCGAGCACTGCGCGCACAGCTATTGGTTCTGCACATCCTGCACATGCTCTATGACCAGATTCAAAGAATCTCATTGAATCCACCTTTCAATTTTTTTATCTTTCATCTTTTCAAATAATGATAAAAACACATCTACATTCAAATCCTTTCCGCCAAGGCCGCCTATAGAAGAATAAATTTCTCCTTTAAATGCATTGGATATTTCTGAGTAAAGTGGAGGGTTAGCTCCAGGGCTAAGAGACCTATCTAAAACAAGTACTTCTTTTCCTTCTAGTACTTTCGCAACTTCTTTGTACGGGAACGGCCTAAAAACTCTTAAAATAAGTATTCCGACTTTTTCCCCAGATTTTCGGAGCTTGTTTACTGCTTCTTTTCCGTTGCTAGCCTGAGAGCCCATCGCAACAATTACTCTCTCAGCATCTTCGCATTCGTAGGGTTCGAATAGGCCGTAGCTTCTTCCAGTTAATTTTTCCCAGTCTTTGTCTGCTTCTAGTATTGTAGATATACTTTTTTCGAAGTCTTCTGTTAGGTCTTTTCTAAAGTCTTGGTAGTGCTCTGGAGTTGCATAAGATCCTAGAGATATTGGGTTTTCTGGGTCTAGTTTTTTTTCAAGGTTCAGGGGCTTGAGATATTTTTCGACTAGTTCTTTTTCAGGGATGTCTACTTGCTCAACAGCATGCGTTAAGAAAAATCCATCACCACATACCATAACAGGAAATCTTACTTCTTCAGCAATTTTGTAAGCTTGCACGATACTATCAACAGCTTCCTGTCCATTTTTTACATAGATCTGTATCCAGCCAGTATCCCTTTGTGAAATTGAATCTTGGTGGTCACACCAAATAGAAAGAGGGGCTGAAACTGCTCTGTTCCCGACAAACATAACGATCGGAAGTCTCATTCCAGAAGCATTGAACAAACATTCATGCATTAAGAGAAGTCCTTGAGCAGAAGTTGCTGTAAAAGTTCTTGCTCCGGTTGCTGAAGCCCCTATCAAAACGCTTGCTGCACTATGCTCGCTTTCCACTGGAACAAACTCTGGAATTTCCCCATCTGCCCAGAACTTCGATAATTTTTCAACTATGTGTGTGCTAGGAGTAATCGGGTAAGCTGCAACTACTTCTACCCCACAATTTTTAACAACTTCTGCTATAGCTTCGCTTATTTCAATGGTTTTTTTCAATATCCTACCTCTTTCTATCTTTCATTTCTATAGCTTTTACAGGACAAATGCTTTCGCAAATTCCACATCCTTTGCAATAATCAACATCAACACTTGCTTTATTATTTATCATTTCTATGCACCATTCAGGACAATGAAAGTAACATTGCTTACATCCTATGCATTTTTCACTAATAACTGGGATTTTTTCGCTCCATCCAGTTTTATTTTTCCTACTACTCCCAGGTTCTGAACATGGAATTTTCATTTCACCAACCAATTCTTCAACCACTACGTTATTTTACATTATTCTACATTATTCTAATTATTCTACTACGTTATAACACTCTTCAGCAGCTTCAAAATTTTTCTCTCCAATTTCTTCTCCAAATCTTTTTATCATTGCTTTCTTTAGTGAGCTTAGGCTTACTATGTTACTTACTTTTGCAAAGGCTCCAAGCATAGCCATATTAACAAAAGGCTTTCCGATTATTTTCATAGAAATTGAATACGCATCTACAAAATGTACAACTCCATCAGCGCATTTGAAATACTTATCTTTTGAATTTATTATTAAATGTCCTCCTTTTTTTAATCCAGCTAAGACATCTATAACTTTTAGTAAAGATTCATCAAGCACAACTACATAATCTGGATGGTAAATTTGCTGATAAACTTTTATTGGTTTTTCATTTATTCTACAGTAGCTTATTACTGGTGCTCCTGTTCTTTCAGGTCCAAAGGACGGAAGCGCTTGAGCAAATTTTCCCTCAAGATCACAAGAAATTGCTAATACCTCTGCGCTTGTAACTACTCCTTGACCTCCTCTTCCATGAAATCTAACATTTATCATGCGCATATATTTTAGAAAATAATATAAACCTTAATCTCCATTCATCAATTGATGAATTATGATCGGTTCGTTCTTCAAATTCTTCTTGTAATTCTTTTTATCTCGTTTATTAAATCAATCTCCGCGCCGCTAAGTTGGTCCTTATATTTTTCCAAAAGGATTTCTATATCTTTTTTTGGGATAAAATTGTATAAAATCTGATCCTCAAAAACATTTTTCTTAAATACTCCTTCATCTATAGATATCGCTACTTTGTCTCCAGCTTTTGCGATGTCTAAGCTTTTTTTCTCGCTTTGTATACTTTTAATCCTTCCAATTATGTTTCCATTTTCATCAATAAGCTGATAATCTGGTTTTATTTTTCCAATTAAAACTTCTACACCACATATCAGTGGCTTACTTATCCTAAAACAACATCCAGGAAGAACTCTTATTTTCCCAGGTAAAACAAATCTTTGAAGTGCTTCTTCTTCTGCAATTTTTTTCTCTTCTTCTACAAATGCACGATACTGTTCTATTAAAGAATAAATTACATTTGTGTTTATTATTCTTATTTTCTTCTGTTCCGCTTCTTTCATTGCATCTTCTGTTATGTTAACATTAAAAGAAAGTATTACTCCATGATATCTGTCTTTCTCTTTTATAGAAAGAGCTTCCATTACATCATTCTTAGTTACTTGGCCAACATCTGCTTTTCTAACTAGTATGTTTTCTTTTTTAAGCAATTTTAAAATTGCTTCTACAGATCCGAGCGTATCACATTTTAATATCACACCTATCTCATCTTTTTCAAATAAAATTTCGCTAATTTCTTGTGAAATTTTTTTTGCTAGTTCTTCCTTTTCGCTTTCGTTTCTTGCTACGAAAACTTCCGAGCCAGGAAGCGCATTTTCTAAACCATCTGCTAATATTTTTATTCCAGATGCTGCAGCACTTGAATTTACGTATTCAAATTTGTTAATTCTCTTTTTTAAAATTCCCCTTACCTTTGTAAATGAAGCTCCATTTCTAGTTCCGAAAACTATTAGGTCTCCAACTTTTATTTCTCCATCGTAAAGTATTACATCTATAGTATATCCTAGTCCTTTTTCAAACTTAGCTTCAAGAATAGATCCTTTCCCAGGACCTGCTTCACTCTTCAAACTAGATGAAAGATATTTTTGCGCTATCCCTGAAATTATTGAAAGAAGCTCCGGTATTCCTTCCCCTGTTTTAGCGCTAACTGGAACTATTGCTACTGTTCTAGTAAAATCTTTCACTCTATCAAATCTCTCAGCTTCAAATCCATACCTTGATAAATCACCTATCAAACTATAAATTTTCTCTTCCAAAGCATTTTGCACAGTGGGAGCTTGCATGCTAAAAGACTTCAAAAAACATTCCCCTTCCTGCTTTTTCCATCCAGTAATTAAATCTATTTTGTTAGCAGCAACGACAAATGGTGTTTTATATTCTCTTAAAATTTCTATACATTCCTCGGTCTGCTTTTGTATTCCTTGAGAGATATCAACAACTAATATTGATAGATCAGCAATACTCCCTCCTCTCCTTCTTAAATTTGTAAAACTTTCATGACCTGGAGTGTCTATGAAAAGGAGTCCAGGGATATTGAATTCTACCTTGAAATATTTCGATACTGGAGCACAAAGCTTCTTTATTATTTCAATAGGAACCTCACTAGCTCCTACAGATTGTGTTATAGCCCCTGGTTCTTTTAGAGCTATCGTTGTCTTCCTAATTCTATCCAAAAGCGTTGTTTTTCCATGATCTATATGACCAAGGGTAACTATTATAGGACATCGCATAAAATACGAAATACTTTGTTTTTTAAATTTTTATTATTCTATTACTTTATGAAAATTTTTTGCTTCGGAAATCCTTTAATAAAAGAAGATAGATTACCATTGGAGATCGCTGATTCTTTAAAAAAATATTTCCCAAAAGTCAAGTTCGTAAAAGCTTATTCTATAGAAGACGTGGAGGACGAAATAGAAAAAAAAGAAAAGAATGAAGAAATTGTAATTATAGACACTGTAAAAAATATAAACGAAATAAAAGTGCTAGATGAAAACGACATCGTGCTCAGCAAAATATATTCCCTGCATGACTTTGACATAGGTGTTTATATTAAGCTAATGAAAAAATTTGGAAAGTTAAAAAGTGTAAAAATTATAGGAATTCCGCAAAATTATAATAAGAGAAAATGTATAGCAGAATTGAAAAAATTGTTAAAGCTTATATCCAATTCACTTTCAAAAAGTGAGTAGAACAACTAAAGCATG
Organism: Microcaldota archaeon; assembly: GCA_964518285.1. Classification (GTDB taxonomy): domain Archaea; phylum Micrarchaeota; class Micrarchaeia; order CABMEP01; family CAZFGC01; genus CAZFGC01. The sequence goes on along the minus strand of CAZFGC010000152.1, from coordinate 3,684 downwards.
GGTCATATGCTCTTATTAACTTTTCAATTTCATGTTCGATTTTGTGACGCTCTTCGTTTATGTTTTTTTCAACTATTGCAGCAATGTCTTGTTCCATTTTTAACAAATTTTGAGCTGTAGGTATTATAATTAATCCATCTTTTACATATCCATTAGATATATTCAGTTCATAATAAAGCGTCCCCCTTGGGGCTTCTATAACTCCAATACCTATTCCTTCCTTTCTTAGGATTTGTGCTGGCTCTTCTTTTTTCAATTCAATATTCGAAATTATATTTACAGATTTATCTATGCAAAATAACACTTCAATAGCTTGTGCTAATATGTTGTCAAAGATATTTCTAGAAGGAAATTTTTTAAGATATTTTTTTGCGTCTTTTGTGTATTTAGATAATGCGCTTTTATTTAAATTTATACGCGCTAGCGATCCTACTAGGTATGTTCTCCCCATCATTTTGAAGCTTGTGGCTTGGGAATAAGGTAATATTATACGATGAAGATAATTTGCAAACTCATCTTTTTGTATATAAGTTCCATCAGAGCATTTTATTATCCCTTCAGTAAAATCAAAATCTTCATTAACTAAAGAAATGTAATTAGTATTTGATTCCAAATTCCAATCCACGGAAAATAAATCTAAAGTTTCTACTACATCTTCTCTTACACTTAATAATTTCTCTTCAATTTCCTTTAATCTTTCTTTACTTGGAATTTTTATAAAACCTCCAACTCTGGAATTTATTCCGTGAACTACCCTCCCCATTATTTCTTTGGAAAGTTCACTTGCAACTTTCCTTATCTTAAGAGCTTTTTCTATTACTTTTTCTTCATGTCCAGTAAATTCAAATATCGACTCTTTTCCAAATATATCTGGCAAACAGAAAAAATACAGATGCATTGCATGATCTCTTAAAATATTGCTTATTTCTGCGAGCTCTCTCAATTTTTTTGTTTGCTCACTCACTTCAACATTCAATGCGTTTTCAACGCAAATAGTAGCTGCTAGCAAGTGCGCTATACTACAAGTTCCACATATTCTTGATACGAAAGTTGGAATGTTCAACGCATATTCTCCTCTTATCGCTTGCGTATAAAATCTTTTATTTTCACTAACTTTTAATTTTACATCAGCAACTTTTCCTTTTCTTATCTTAACATCGAGGCTAACATGCCCCTCCATTTTACTTAAATTTTCCATGACTATGTCATGCATTTTCTTTCCTCTTCTCCTCATTCAAAAAGTTTCAAATTCTTTCAAGCTTCTTTCAAACAACTCGATAAAAGCTTCAGTTTGCATGGGGCAGCCGCTTACTTTTCCGTCAACATTAACTATATCCTCTATTTTAAGAACTCTATCTAAATGACCAAACTCCCTTAAAATTGGTTTTATTTCTTTTTTTCTTTTTTCATCAAACTTATTTCTAAGACCTGCTGGATATCCTGTAATTGCACAAGATCCAACGATTATTAATTTATTAGAATTTGCCCTTATTTTCTTTAACTTTTCAATATCCTTTCTACTTGAAATTGCCCCTTCAACAATCGATATATCAAAAGGTCCCTCAAAATTTTCTTTACTCAACATCCTGAAGGACTTAAATTCTATTTTTTTCTTCCATTCTAATAATTTTTCATTTAGGATTTCTAAAAAAATAATACCACATCCTTCGCAACAAGTAAAGCTGAACCAACCTACTTTTATCATAAAAATAGTTTTTAGTAATTTTTTTATAGGTTGTTGTTATTAGAAATTTATGCAAAGATATAAAAGAATGAATTTATGCTGCAGAGCCAATTTTTCTGAGATTAAGGAGGAAGAGAAATTTGAAGCTAGAGCTAAGGAAATGAGAAAGTTATCTATTTACGGTATAGGGGGCTGCGCTATTTTTACCCTTTCAAAAGAAGAACTAGAAAAAATGTTTTTATTTGCTAAAGGGTTCATTGATTACGATGAAAAAATAGATGAACTTTTGAGGAAAGCACTTCCAAGAGCTTATCCTGAGATTTCAAAAGGTAAAAGATGCAGAGATTACTTTTTGGGAGAGCATAATAAGAGGATAATTGAAGAATCTGGTAGAAGTTTTTGTCTAGCAAAGATTGGGGTGGTGGAGAAAATTTTTCCTAGAGAAAAAATGAACTTCAGAAATGTTCATCTTCTAAAATCCTCCATAGGTGATAAATTTAAAATCGTTGGGCTAGTTTCGTTTGAAGATAGTTCAGAATATGTTTTTCTAGATTTTTTAGATGAAGTTAAGGAAGGGGACAAAGTTATAGTGCATAGAGGAATCGCATGCGAAATTTTGTAAAGTGGTTTAATGAAAAATTTCGAAAAAATATTTGAAGATTTATATATGATCAAGGGACATGATTACTGTTCGAATATATATTTACTAGACGATGGAGAAGCAAAAATTTTAATAGACTCAGGGAATGGAGAAGTAGATATAAATATAAATGTCGACTACTGCTTTCTCACGCATGGACACATGGACCACACATCTGGATCTATAGCCTTTAATGCGTATTTAAGGAAAGAAGATTTTTTGTCTGTATTTCCTTATTTTGTTCCTAAAAACGTTAAGCCACTAGAGACAAATGAATTAAAAATATCTTCTTTTGATCTTGAATTCATTCATACTCCTGGACATACTAAAGGAAGTGTATGCGTTTTTGAAAGGAATAGAAAAATTCTTTTTACAGGAGATACTCTTTTCAGCGATGGATGGGTCGGAAGAACAGATTTACCTGGAGGAAATTACAAAATGCTAGAAGAAAGCATAAAGAAACTATTTGAAAAATTTGAAAAGAAAAAATTTGAGAAAAATGAAAAGAATGAAGAAAATGGAAAAGAGAAAAGGGAAAGAAAAATTTATTTTCCGCTAGATTTCGAATTTGACATTTCTGTCCTTTGCCCAGGACATTATGAAGTAAGATATTTCAAGTGAGTAAATGAAAGTTTTTATAACAGGAGCTACTGGAAGGCTTGGAAAAGTAGTTTGTGAAGAACTTTTAAAAGAAGGTCATGAAGTTAGAGCCCTTGTAAGAAGTGAAGAAAAAAAAGAAGAACTGAAAAAAGGAATTATAGCATACATAGGGGATTTATCATCAACGAAAGTAATGGAAAATGCAATTAAAGATTGTGATGTAGTAATTCACTGTGCATCCTTGATAAATTATGATAACTGGGAACTACTTAAAAAAACAAACATTGACGGAACTAGAAATATAATAGAAATTTGCAAAAAATATCCTATAATGAGATTTGTATATATCAGTAGTACTGCTGTCTACGGAAAGAAAATAAGCTTTGCTAACGAGTTTACTCCTCCAAATCCTGATAACCTTTATGGAAAATCAAAGCTTGAGGCAGAAAGGATAATATTAGAAAGTTTTTCTGAAGTTCCTTCAGTTATTTTAAGACCTTCGATAATTTATGGACCAACATACTTTTCTTACTATTCGAAAATAATAAAGCTTGCTGAAAATGGAAAGCTTCCCATCATAGGAAATGGAAAAAACATAATTCCATTTGTTCATGCAAAAGATGTTGCCTCTGCCATAATTAAATCTGTACAAACAGATTTCTCCATAGGAAAAACATACATAATAAACGAAAACGTCTCAGTAGATCAAGAAAAAATGATAACTTTTCTCTACGAACTACTTGGAAAAAACAAACCAAAG
>CAZFGC010000151.1:0-8766 GCA_964518285.1 Microcaldota archaeon | reverse complement strand
GATGGAAAAGAAAGAAGATGTTATTAAATTTGTAGAAGAAGTAAATAAAGAAATTCCTGAAGCAATGGAACTAGAAATTGAAAACTTTTATAAAAGAGGTGTGTTTGTAGAAAAGAAAACAAAAGAAGAAATTGGGGCGAGAAAGAAATATGCTCTTATAGATGAAAATGGAAAAATAAAAATAAGAGGATTTGAATTAGTTAGAAGAGACTGGTGTAAATTCGCAAGAGACACGCAATTAGAAGTGTTAGAATCTATTTTGAAAGAAGGAAGCAAAGAGAAAGCGGTAGAAATTGTAAGAAATAAAATAAAACAGTTAAGAGAAGGAAAGTTTAAAAAAGAGGATCTTGTAATTTATACGCAACTAAGGAAAGGAAAATATAAAGTTACCTCTCCTGAGTTTTCTGCTTACGAAAAAGCTAGAAAAAGAGGGATAAAGATTCCAATAGGTTCTATAATAGGATATGTTATAACAAAAAATGGAAAAAGTATATCTGAAAAAGCAGAAATTGCTCAATTCGCTAATGATTTTGATATTGAATATTATATAAACAATCAAGTACTCCCAGCAGTACTTAAAATTTTGGGAGCTTTTGGATATAGTGAGGAAGATATAAAATATTATGGCAAACAAACTTCGCTAGGGGAGTGGGAAAATGGATGAAGAAGAAAAAAGAAAATACATTAAAGCTGGAGAAATAGCTGAAAGGATATTAAAAAATTTAAAAGTAGAAAGAGATATGAAATTCATAGAAATAGCTGAAAAAATTGAAAAGGAAATTGCATCCTACGCAAAACCAGCATTTCCTGTAAATATTTCCTGTAATGAAACTGCAGCACACGATACTCCTGATAAAAATGATGAAAGGATAATTAAAGATGAAGTTTTAAAAATAGATTTTGGGGTCCATATTGATGGATATATTGCTGATTGTGCAATTACTTATGATTTCAGTGGGAAATATGAAAAACTTCTAAAGGCAAGCAAAAAAGCATTAGAAAATGCAGTTGGAAAAGTAAAAGAAGGTATAAAAATCTCAGAAATTGGAAGGGAAATAGAAAAAACGATAAAGAGTTTTGGCTTTATGCCTATAGAAAATCTTGGCGGACATTTTTTATCCAGATATGAGCTACATGTTGGTGAAATACCAAATTATGAAATTAGAAGTGGGGAAATACTCAAAGAAGGTGATGTGATCGCTATAGAACCATTCTCAACAAATGGAATAGGATATGTCAAAGAAACTAATATTTGTAAAATTTATTCCGCTACTGAATTAAAACCTACTAGAAATTCGATAGCTAGGGAATTTTTTAAAAAAATTGAAAATGAATATAATAAATTACCATTTGCTGAAAGATGGGTAATTAAAAGTTTAGAAGACAAGATCTCATTACTTGAGCTAGTAAGAAATGGTTCGCTAAAAACATATCCTGTTTTGAAGGAGAAAAATAATGGAATAGTATCACAATTTGAGACTACAGTAATAGTTGAAAAAGATTCTGGAAAAGTTTTAATAAGTTTGGATTCTTTCGACATCTAATAATTTCATTCCTTCGTCCTTCAACAATTTTTTGATTTTCTCAAAATCCTCTTCTTTGAAAATTATAAACCCATTATCTCCTATGAATTTACACCTAATTACATATGGGGATTTGAGAATTTTATATTGCTTTTTGAAGTAGTTTCTTGAGTAGTTTCTTGCATTATTTTTCAAATATGCTTTCAAATATTCTTCTTTTCTACTTACTTCATGTCTTTCATTTTTGAAAATTTCAAATATAGGTATTTCTATTTTCATGGTTCAGCTACCTCTACTTTTATTTTTTCTCCGAAGTAATCTTTTAAATTGTATGCGTCTCGATAAACTTTTGAGGATGTAAGCTTTTCAATATTCCTTATATAATAAGGCACTGCTTCTTTCATTGGTTTCGAATATTTCCTAAGGACTTTATCTCTATAAATTTCTGGTAAGACATTATATGCACAGAATGGAATGATGGTTTTGTCATCAGTTACATAATGAATACAACACCTCTCTACCCTTTCTATATCGTAGTTGTATAGATCTTGGAAATGCATAGCTCCTATCATCAAAGACTTCATATGAATTTCTCCTACACTATAATAATCGCCCTTTACGAATATATTAACAAGTAGTTTATCTATATCTACTGGTGCCCTTTCCTTGTCTACAAATTTTCTTATATTAATTAATAGTTTTAACAAAGCTGCTTTCCTAGCCAAACCCTTAAGTATTCCTGCATTTTCTATTTCACTAGACAATGTATCTAGAAATTCGAAAAATCCTTCTACATCAAAAAATCTAGTAATCGGAACTACTTCTTCTCCATCTAAGAAAACATAAGTACCAACTCCACAGATAGGATGAGTTGATAAATGATAAGTGGGATTACCAAGTACTGCATCCGCAAATCTAGAAATAGATCCTGTACAAGGAACTGGATAAAAATCTTCCCTCTTTATTATTCCATTCGTTTGTTTTTCTATTTTATTTAAAAGGTCAGGTATAGTTATTCTATAACTCCTTATTTCTTTTTTTGATAACCTACCAACCAAAGCAACTGGCTGAAAGTTAACGCTCTTTACTATATCTGAATTATTCAATGCAAAGTTTATTATATTTCCTACTTCATCTTCATTAATTCCATTTATTACCGTTGGAACTAGAACTACGTTTTCATTTATTTTTCTAAGTTCTTTGAAAATATAGGGAATTTCATAATGGTTTTTTGGGTTTTTTTGAGGAGAGACACCGTCAAAGCTAAGATAATATGTTGTTACATTCCTCAATTTTTCAACTAGACCTTCCCTTTGGATCAATGGGATTCCTGTAGTATTCATTTGGATTTGTTCAAAACCCATTTCCTTTGTAAGATTAACTATTTCTACTATATCTTCTCTTAAAAGGGGTTCTCCTCCAGTATACTGAACTGCATTACATCTTATTGGCTTCTGAGACGCAAGGAGTTGTAGCATTTCCTTTATTTTTTCTAAACTTGGCTCATATATATTTTTCTTCCAAAAATCATCAGTATAGAAAAAGCAATAATGACATTGTAATATACATCTATTTGTTAATGTTATATTTGCTAAGGCAGTATGGGATTTATGTCTTTTGCAAAGTCCACAATCTAAAGGACAATTTTCTCCTTCATCATCTAAATTCGCTTGCATAGATGGAGGGTCGTAAATATATTTCATATATTTCTTATAAAGATCATACTCGAAGTATTTATCTTCAAAAACTCCGTGAATCCTGCACTTTTTTCGAATTTTAAGATCATTTCCGTCTTTTATTATTTCTGCTTTTATTCTATCGATACAAACAGGACACAAAGAATACGTTTCGTGTATTATTTCTTCTGTCTTTTTCATCTTTTTCGTCTTTTTCAGATTTTTCAGCTTTTTCATGAGAGAATATAAAAAGAAAGATATAAAAAATTATTTGTAAGATTTTTCTATGAAGATAAGAGAGATTAAAAATATAAAATTGAAGAAACCTATTCTTGTTTTGGGATTTTTAGGGGTAGGAGGAATAGGTGTTGCTTCTGCTTTACACTTGATAAAAGAATTGAAAATGGAATATTGTGGATATATCCATTCTGAAAAATTTTATCCAACCACTATTATTCGCGATGGTGTTCCCCTCCCACCTATAAGGATTTATAAATCGAAAAAAGAGGATTTATGTGTAATAGTTTCTGAGCTAGCGATCCCCTCTAAACTAATAAACGAAATTTCTCATGAAATTTTAAATTACGCTACAAAAAATAAATTCAGGAGAATATATGGGTTTGGGGGATTAAACATTCCTGTTGCTAAAGAAGATATAGATAAAATCTTAGGGATTGGAACTACTGAAGAAGATAGGAAAATTTTAGAAAAAAATGGGATCATTATAATAAAAGAAGGTGTTACTTCAGGGATTGTAAGTGGCGTTTTATCTAGATGTTATGAAAGCTGTTATCCATCTATATTTTTATTTACCCCCAGCAGAAAAATGGTGGTAGACTTTCTTTCAGCTGCAGCTATCCTAAATGCATTTTCTAAAATAGAAAAAATCGAAATAAATGTAGATTCTTTAGTTAAAGAAGGAAAAGAATATGAAGAAAAAATGAACAAAATTTTAGAAGCTTTAAAGAAAGATAAGGAAGAATACAAGAGATTCGAAGAAACTATTTATAGGTAAGGAAAAAGGGAAGGTGGAAAGAGAAAAAGGAAAAAGAGAAATGGAGAGAGAAAAAGAAAAAAATGGAAAAAGAGAAAAAATAAACAAAGAAAAAATAAACAAAAACGATAAAAAACTGTATTTATATGGCAGGGGTGGCAGAGCCTGGTCAAATGCGCAGGACTTAAGACCGACCTGGCAGAAATCCTGTGGCGTAGTGCCTACGTGGGTTCGAATCCCACCCCCTGCATTCCCTCGCATTCGAAAACGAAACTTTTTTATATCTTTTCTAAATATTTTTGAAGGTGAATAAAATGGCCAAGCTCGTGATTGCTAGACAACTTGCTGGTAGAAAAATTATAACTAATGAAGGAGAAGAACTCGGGAGATTAATAGATATTGAAATAAACGAAAAAAACGGAAGATTAGAAACGTTGATAATTGATCCAAGTCCAGATAGTGAACTTGCAAAAAAGCTAAAGAAAAGCGATGGATACGTATATATTTCATATCCTGCGGTGCTTGCTGCTTCAGATTATATAATAGTTGATAGGAAAAACTTGTGATTAAAAGTAATTAAATGTAATCAGATAAAAATGCTTGTCCTTTTTCAAACGAAATTTCTTCGTTAATTTCTATTTCATTTACTCTTCCATTTTTCCAAATTTTCATTTTTTCTTTCTTCCAAGGAGGGATTATTTTTCCGTACTCTCCTGCACCTCCCGGAACATAATTTATTTTATTTTCTCTGAATAGCTTTATAAATTCAAATACTTTTTTTTCGATTTCATTTTCATATTCTAAATTATTTGTTAAAATTTTAATTTCATTTCCATGCTTTTCAACTAATTTTCTCCAAATTTTTTGAACTTCTTCAGAAAGAACATTCCTCTCAATCACTATAGAAATTATTTCACTTAGCGGTATTATATGTAAACATTTTGGCCTATGTTCTGGACTAAAATCGCTATCCTTAAGCTCTTCAATTCTATCAAAAACCCCTTTCTTTATTATCCCTCCACAAGAAGGACACTTAAATTTGTAGCTCTTTGCATCTGACAAAGAAAAAAAAGTTAAACAATCCCTACATCTTGTCCTATGATATTTTCCTTCCTTTGGATTTAGCTTTATATTCAACTTTACTTTTTTGTTTTTTATTGAATTCATTATTTCATCGTAACTTATATCCCTTGTTTCTATTATAGTTACTTCCCTACCAAGTCTATGGGGCCAAGGAGAATGAGAATCCGAACAAGAAAGAAAAGTAAGTTCGTGAAGTTCTTTTATCTTATCAGCCATTCCAGTATCAGCTGAGAGACCAAGCTCCATGAAAAAAATTTGTTTCCAATCTTTATAACAATCTTTATATGAATCATATTTGCTGTAAAGTCCAAAATAAGGAGTAAACGCGTGTGCGAAACCTATTTCACAATCAGAATTTTTACAATATTCTAATATCTCACTTCCATCTAAATTTATCTTTGGTCTTCCATCATTTAAGTTTCCATATCTTGAAAATATTTCCCTAAGCTCTTCAACTTTACTGAAAGATGGAAAAAATATCAAATGGTGTACTCTATTTCTATCTTCAACTTCAGCCTGTAATATGAAATAAACTTTTCCATACTCAAAGATCCCTTCATCAAATTTATTTAATTCTTTTATATATTTCCCCCATTTTTCATGTAAAATATCTCCGCTACCTACTAAATTCAATCCTTTTAACCTTGCATTTTGCGCTATTTTTTTAGGAATCATGTCCTCAGATGTCGCTCCCGAGTAAAGACCATGGATGTGTAAATCGCAAACTAACTCCAATCTCCCACATAGAAAAAACGAATATTTTATAATTTTTCTAATTCAATCATGAAAACCAAAATTGTAGTTTTACTTTGCATGATTTTATTCTTAATGGGATGTACTCAAGTTAGCTTTTATCCTTCAGAAGCTGAAAAAATAAAAATTTCATCAATAAAAGATACGAATAACGATGGTATCCCTGATGAATACTACTATGAATTTTTGGAAAAAAATGTAAGTAAAGTAAGTGTGCAAAGAAAGATTTTTTCAAGGAGGACAGATTTTGGGAATAACTTTACTGTTTCTATAGTGATAGTAGTTGAGGATCCTGGAGCGATGACAAAAGTTACTATAAACGAAAAAATTCCTGTATCTGTTTCTGATGATTTAAGAAAAGTTAAATTTTATCCTCCAGGGTACAAAGTTTTAAGAAAAGAGGTGCCTTTTGTTGTTAGCTGGGAATTTTCGATAAGCAGTGAAGAAAAAATAGTTGTAAAGACTGTGGAGTATTCTACAGTTATTTTTCAAGAGCCAACAAAGGGTTGGGTTGAGAAAAATATTTTTTCTCCAGATATAAGCGTAGAGAGAGCTGAAATTTTGTTACTAGAAAATTTAAAGGAAAGGAACAAAGAATTAATTTCCCTTTTCACATCTTTTAACTTTTATATAGGGATTGGGATTTACGTTGGATTTTTGTTTCTTTTTTTCCTAGTTTTCTTTGAAGTTTTATGCTTAGTTCTTGCATTTTTCTCGTCGCTTTCGAAGAAAAGGAAATTTTGGGACGAAGTTTACAAGTTCATTGGAAAAGGAAAGAAAGAAAATGCACCTTGGATAATTGGCGGGATGATTTTTTTAATAGTTGGGGTAGCTGTGATAATTTTTTCAAGTGAAGTAGAGGGAAGTGAAAAGTTGGGGGTTGTAGAAAGAATTGGTGCTAATCCTATCCCATCCATTGGTTCGACTATTTTAGTTTTTGGACTAATTTCTTTGATTTATGTTTTGTTTGATATAGTTAAGGGGAAGATTTATGGAGAAAGATATTATTTGAGCGATTTTGATATATTAAAAGAAAAAATTAAAATAGGTCTCGAAAAAATAAGAAAACTTGAAGAAAAAATAGCAGAATGCAACAGTATGGGCTTAGATACTTCTATAGAATCCGTTGTTTATTCAATAGAAGAAAAGAGATTGAAGAAAATTTATGGAGAAATTGATGAAGAAAATTATGAAATGTACGTTCCCTTAGTTACAAAATCTATTAGCGATATAGATTCATCTATAGAAAGCCTTTCAACAAAGCTAGATATAAATAAGAATTGGCGCTCTTGGAGTAAAAAGATAGATGAAATTTTGATGAGAAAGGATAAAGTAAAAGCTAGCGATCTCGATTTTATCCCAGCTGAGTGGAGGAAATGGGCTCTTGCAAGATATCACGGAGAACATTTAGGAGAAGCGATTAGTTTGAAAGGAGATACTTTATCTAGAATAAAAATAGTTAGCATTGGAAAGGGTGAAATTGAAAGAATATTATCAGACTTCATGAGATCTGCTAAAATGGATGGAACTGCTGTAGTAAGAAAAGATGGTCTCGTAATCGCATCAAAAATAAAGGAAAATATAGACAAAAATCTTATATCTGCCATTGCAGCAAAAATAATTGCAAACGCTGAAATGGTAAGCAATGAGCTTGATAAAGGAAGCGTAACCCATATCATCTTAAAAACAACTGAAGGAGATACTATCATTTACTCTGGAGAAAAAATAATTCTAATTGCTTTAGTTTCTCCAGCAGAAAACACAGGCTACGTTGTTAGCGAAGCTGAAAAAGTAATTAAAAAATTAAATGAGATTTTTGGCTAAAATGCATGCAGTTGGGATTAAAATGTTGTCATCGATTTTTAGGTCCATTCCTTCCAAAGCTACGCAAACTAGCGAAAAAAGCATTCCCTCTTCACCTAGTAAAAAAACTGGTATGAACATGGTAAAGATAAAGTTAGCAAAAATCCCTGTAATCCCTCTTTTGAAAAATCCTCTTTCCTTTTTTACCTTTTCAAAAAAATTTGGAACTGTATCACATACTGCTAGGATGTAAATGAATGAAACTATGTATTCTTTTTCCTTTACGAAAAGTAAAATTAAAATTATCCCTACAACATAAAGTATTGCTCCATAACACTTGTAAAAATCTCTATATCCCAAATCCCTTATTAAATCCTCGAAAAAAAGATCAAATTTTGATAAGAATATCAAGCATATAAGAATTGCGAAGAATAAGTAAATCGGAAGCTCAAAAACTAGGACAAAAAAAATCGCAAAGATCCCAAACCCTAGATGAAAAACTTGCCTCCAAAACTCAGCCCTTTCCCTTATTTTTACTACTTTTTTTGTAACAAAAAAGCTATAAACTACTAGGTAAAAAATCACCCCTAATACCGTGCCAAAAACCACATCATAAAAGCTATGCACCCCTAGATAAACCCTAGAAAATATAACTAGAACAAAAAAAAGAAAATATGCCACAAAGTAATAAGAATCTAAAGCTAGGAGAAATAAAGATGCAAAGGACGCATGGCCACTTGGGAAAGACTTATCTTCTTTACATTCGATTTTTGAATTTAAAATTTCACAAGGTCTCTCGTAATTAAATAAGCTCTTCAAAGCTGGAACTAAAAACAAGAATAATACTAAACATACTGCTAAGGTTTTTATTCTAATTTCTAGTTCTTTACTTTTTGACTTGTGATATTTGTAAAATAAAAATGAGAATAAAAAA
>CAZFGC010000150.1:0-2045 GCA_964518285.1 Microcaldota archaeon | reverse complement strand
TAGAAGATAAATGAGCTTTTTCCGGCTGGTATAACTCGCATTAGTTCGACAACATCGATCCCGGTTTTGTTTGATATTTCTTCAGCAATTTTTTCTTTTTCGATATTACCTGGGAATATTAAAACTTCCTTTTCTAATTTTATTTTTGATTTAGCAGGAATCGCGATAACTTTCCCACTTAGAACCCCAATTTTCAATTTTAATTCAACATTTTTGTATTTTTTATACTTTGTTAAATAAAAACTGCCTTTTGGGAGATTGTTCTTTTTTACATTTTTTCTATCGGCGAAAGATACATCAACCGCAGCGTATCCTTCTTTCCAAGCTTTTGAATAACATGCAGCAAACTGTGCAGCTTCTAGCTTACATTCCTCGCTTGCATTAACCCCATTCTTTAATATTACAGCACTTCCTCCTCGAATGTCTGCGTGAAAAAATATGTCGTAGTCTTCGAAATGTTTATAGTAGATTTCATCGTTTTGTTCAGCATTTTTGCCCCCAATTACTAAAAACCCATTAGAAGTAAAGAACCATCTATATTTTTCATACCACTCCTTGCCCTTCTCATCCTTTTTCTCTTTTTCCCCCCCTTCTTCTTCACTCTCCTCAACAATTTCCTTTTTCGTCTTTTCCTTTTTCTCTTTTTTCTTTTTTTCTTCCGCTTTTATTCTTGCTTCTAGCTCCTTCTTCACTTCTTCCAATAATTTTTTTGCTCTTTCTAATTTCTTTTTCAATTTTTTTGATTTTTCAAAATACATAGCTGCATTTTCATATGCACTTTTTTTAATGTCTATTTCGATCTCCATAAAGAACAACTTTTCATTAATTTTTTTAATTTATCGAAAAATTAGAGCATGGACGACAAAAAGGAAAAAAAGGAAAAAATAGCTGGTAGAATAATTTTAGATACTAACTTTTTATTTGTACCTTTTTATTACAAAATCGATATATTCGAAGAATTATTTTTTAATTTTAAAAAATTTGAGATTCAGATTCCGAATTTAGTATTTTTAGAACTGGAAAAAATAAAAAGAAGAAAGAGAAAAGGTAAAGACAGGATATACGTAGATGGTATAAACAATATGATCAAAGATTTAGTAAAAAGCAAAAAAGTTACAATTGTTGTGGCAGGTAAAGAGAGTAAAGATGTAGATAACTATATTATAGACGAAGTAAAAAAGATGAAAGAGAAAGAGATGAAGGAGAAAGAGATGAGAGAGAAAAAAATGAAAGAGAAAAAAATAAAAGATGAAAATTTTGAAGAAGAAAAGCTAGGAATATGTACTAATGATAAAAATCTTAAGAATAAAATTAGGGAAATCATAAAGAAGGAAAGTTTAAAAAATGTTTTCATAATAAGCAGTAGAGGAAAAAAACTTATTTTTTAGGTGATGAATTTGTATAGGATATATACTGTTGAAGATACTGTGAGGGTCCCACCATCTTACTTTTCAATGAAGCTGAAGGATGCGATACAATTAATATTAAAAGAAAAATACGAAAGGAAAATGGACCATCAAACAGGATTAATTTTAAGGGTAATGAACCCTAGAAATATAACAGGTGGAAAAGTAGTTTTTGGTGATGGAGCATCTTATTTTGATGTAACCTTTGATGTTTTGGTTTATTGTCCAGAGCTGCATGAGGTTGTGGAGGGAGAAATCGTCGATATTGTAGATTTTGGAGCATTCGTTTCTGTTGGACCTATAGATGGTCTTATTCACCTTTCACAAATTACAGATGAATTCATTTCCTATGACAGGAAAAACAATTATTTAATAACAAAAAATACAAAAAGAATCTTAAGAAGAGGAGATAAAGTCAGAGCAAAAATAGTTACTTTAAGCTTAAAGGACACCATAACGGAAAGTAGAATAAGTTTAACTATGAGAGGCCCAGGGCTCGGAAAGTTAGAGTGGATCGAAGAAGAGGAAGAAAAGAAAGAGAAAAAAGAAAAGAAAGAAAAGAAGACAAAGGAAGAAAAGAAAAAATAGAAAAAAATAGAAAAAAAGAATAAAAATAAAAAAATAAAAAAGCAAATAAAT
>CAZFGC010000149.1:0-2793 GCA_964518285.1 Microcaldota archaeon | reverse complement strand
ACGAATCAATAGATTTAGAAAGAATGAAAAAGAGTGAGAAAATGTTAGATATCAAATTAATAAGAAATAATTATGAAGGAATAGAAAGAGCTTTGAAGAAAAGAGGAATAGAAATAGATTTGTATGGCGTATTGGAAATCGATAAGGAATTAAGGAAAGTCCAAATGGAAAATGATAAAATTAGATCTGAGAAAAACAAAATAGAAACTGAAATTGCAAAAATTAGAAAAGAGTCTGCTGAAGATGGAAGGTTGCAGGATTTAATTAAAAAGTTTTCTGAATTGTCAAAAATTATTGATGAAAGAGAAAAACAAGAAAAAAATTTAAGAGAAAAATTAAAGTGGGCTCTTCTTAATATTCCAAATATACCTCATGATTCTGTCCCTTTAGAGACAAAAGTAGTCAGAGTTTGCGGCGAAATAAAGAAAAAAACTGGAAAATCACATTATGATATTGGAATAGAATCAGGTCTGATAGATTTTGAAAGAGGAGCTAAGATATCTGGGCATAGATTTACTGTTCTTTGGAAAGATTTTGCGAAGCTTGAAAGATCATTGATAAATTATATGCTGGACAAGGCCGTAAAAAATGGATATACAGAAGTATGGTTACCGGAACTTGTCAATGAGAAAACAATGTACGGTTCGGGTCAGCTTCCTAAATTTGAAATTGAACTTTACAAATGTGAAAGAGACAACCTTTATTTAACACCTACAGCAGAGGTGGAATTAGTTAATTTGCATTCAAATGAAATTTTGAATGAAGAGGATTTACCTCTTTCTTACTGTGCATATACAAGTTGTTTTAGAAGAGAAGCTGGAGAATATGGAAGAGATATTAAAGGATTAATAAGACAGCACCAGTTTGATAAAGTAGAACTTGTAAAGATAACAAGACCAGAAGAATCTTATGAAGCTCTTGAAGATATGGTTAAAGATGTAGAGTCTCTGCTAAAAGAATTAAACCTTCCTTATAGAATAGTAGAGTTAAGTGCACAAGAGCTAGGATTTTCATCTTCAAAAACATATGATTATGAAGTTTGGATTCCTTCCCAGGAAAAATATAGAGAAGTAGGATCAGCATCCAATTGCGAAGATTTTCAAGCAAGAAGAGCAAACATAAGATTTAGAAGAAAAAATAAACTTCTTTACGTACATACTTTAAATTCATCAGGACTAGCAGTTGGTAGGCCCCTAGTAGCCATAATAGAGAACTTCTATGATGAAGAAAAAGAATTAATAAGCTTACCAGACCCTCTCATCCCTTATTTTGGGAAAAAAGAAATATTATTAAAAAGATAGAGCAATTTTATTACATAATTTTTAGTGGTTACTATGCCCAACGAAAAAGAAATTAGCGAAGAGGAAAAAAAGAAAAGAGAAAGAGAATTAAATAAATTGATAGCGGAGCTTAGGGATATAAAAGGAAGTGGAACAGAATTAATTTCTATTTACATTCCAGACGGATATCCTCTTCACGAAGTTACAAATAAATTAAACAACGAATATTCGCAGGCAGGAAACATAAAATCAAAATCAACCAGAAAAAATGTCCAAGGAGCAATAGAAAAAATAATTAATTATCTAAAAATTTTCAAATCAACTCCAAAAAATGGAATTGCAATATTTTGTGGTAACATTTCACAGGACCCTTCGAAGACAGACATACGATTATTTTCGATAGTCCCACCTTATCCGATACAAGTGCAGATATACAGATGCGACTCTACTTTTTTACTTGAGCCTCTTGAGTTTTTGAAAGGGAGAAAGGAGAAGTATGGTCTTATTGCAATTTCTGGCGATGAGGCTACAATAGGAATTCTTGAGGGAAATGTAGCAAAAGTCATTAAGAAAATACAGTCTTTTGGTCCTAAAAAGACACATAAAGGAGGATCTAGCAGTGCCAGATACCAAAGATTTGTAGAAGAAAAAATTGAAGAATTTTATAAAAGAGTCGGAGACTATATGAATGAAATTCTCCTTGCAAATGGAATTAAGAAAATAGTAATAGGGGGTCCAGGACCAGCTAAAGAAGATTTTCTTAAATTGAGACCGTTTAATTATCAATTTGAAGTTTTAGGAGTTGTTAGTATAGGATATAGCGATGAATATGGAATAGAAGTACTAAAGGAAAAAAGTTTTGAAATAATTGGAGAAAAAAGAACAATGTATGAAAAAGAACTTGTAAATAAGTTCTTAAGAGAAGTTGTAAAAGACGGGCTTGCTGTTTATGGAATCGAAGAAACAAAAAAAGCATTGGAAGAAGGAAAAGTGGACATTCTTCTTTTATCTGAAAATGTTTCGCTAAAGAGAGTTGTATTTGAGTGTGAAAATGGTCATAGAGAGGAAGTTTTCATGGAAAAAGACGAACTGAACAGGATTAAAAAAGTTTTTTGTGATTGTGGTTCTGAGAAAAAAATAATTGAAGAAAAAGATGTTTTCGATGAATTTTTTGATTTGGCAGAAAGTTTAGGCGTAAAAGTAGAGGTTTTGTCAGCAGATACAAAGGAAGGCGCACAGTTTTTAGGAGGGTTTAAAGGGATAGGAGCGATCCTTAGATTTAAGTAAGGTCATTCGTTTTTTCAGTTTTTTCTGTTTCTTCATTTCCCATCGTTTCAGCATCGTTATCCCTACTAGCTGACCTCCTTATCAGTTTCATTATTACTCAGTTTTCCTACTTCGCTTGTTCCTATCCTAAAGTAGCATTCTCCAAAGTAGTTTTCATCGATATATATTGTGGCATTGTCCTTTGAAAATATTGAAAGAGATGGACCATATGTGATATAAAAATAAG
>CAZFGC010000148.1:0-6976 GCA_964518285.1 Microcaldota archaeon | reverse complement strand
TCTTTTTAATATTTCTTTTAATAATTTTCTTTGATTTAGATGGTGTTAATATGGAAAAATTTGATGAAAAAATGATAACTACTGGAATAGATAAATTTATAGAACTAATTTATAAAAAGAAGAGAGTAGGACTAAACGAAGCTTCTAAAATTCTTGATATTCCTATTCCTACTCTTGAGTTTTGGTGTTACGTTCTTGAAAATAATGGTCTTATAAAAATCGAATATACTTTAACCGAGACTTATATTGAATGGGTTGGAAGCGGATAAGGGAAAACAATGGAAGAAGAGATTGAATATGGTGAAAGATATACATACTATGTCGGTGATATCCCTGTCGAAGTAAATATATTTAGAGCAAAAACTGATTATACTAATAATTATCACATTTCGATTCCTTATTTAGCTGAAGGAACAAAAATTATGCTGAATACTATAAAGAGCGAATTGATATCAAAAACAAAAGTTGAAGTTTCACAACTTCTTGAGCAAAAGCTGTCGCCTGAAGTAAGAAAAAAATTTGAAGAAACTTCCGCAGAACTTCTTGGAAAATATTTCACCGACCTAACTCCTGAAAAACGAAAAATATTGACTTCTTATTTACTAAATTCTATATTTGGACTCGGAGAACTAGAAATATTAATGGGTGATGAAAGAGTGGAGGACATAGTAATAAACGGACCAAATTCTCCAGTATGGGTTTATCATAAAAGATATGGTTGGTGTAAAACAAACTTGTGGATTAAAAAAAATGAATATATTTATGAGTATTCCTCCAGCATAGGAAGAAAAGTAGGCAGACAAATAAACATTTTAAATCCTATAATGAACGCTAACCTAACAAGTGGGGATAGAGTAAACGCTACTCTCTTTCCAATATCCTCCTTTGGAAATACAATCTCTATAAGAAAATTCTCAAAGAATCCATGGACCCTTCCTTTATTTTTGAGCGAAAAAACTTTATCATACGAACTTGCATCATTAATATGGCTTTGCGTACAAAACGAAGTGTCTCTCTTAGTAAGTGGGGGCGCTGCTTCTGGTAAGACAAGTATGCTAAATGCTATTTGTGTTCTAATTCCTCCTAATCAAAGAATTATATCTATAGAAGATGTAAGAGAATTATCCTTGCCTGATTTCTTGCACTGGGTTCCTTTAGTAACCAGAGAACCTAATCCTGAAGGAAAAGGAGGAGTAGAGATGATTGATTTACTAGTAAATAGTTTAAGAATGAGGCCTGATAGAATAATAGTAGGGGAAGTTAGAAGACAAAGGGAAGCTGAAGTACTTTTCGAAGCAATGCATACAGGACATAGCGTATATGCTACGATACATGCAGATAATAGTGAAGAATGTGTTACAAGATTAACAACCCCTCCAATAAATTTGCCAAAAAGCGTCCTTCCATCTTTAGGAGGAATAGTAGTACAGTTTAGAAATAGAAGGACTGGGATAAGAAGGACTATAGAATTTTCAGAAATTACTGAAGATGGATCTTCTAAAACTATTTATAAATGGGATCCTAGAGAAGATAAATTAAACAAAGTTAACGAAATGTCAAGGCTCTTAGAACAGCTTAGTTTATACACTGGAATGACAGAAAAAGAAATAGAAGAAAATTTAAACGAAAAAGAAAAAATACTAAGATGGATGGTAAACAAAAAATATTTTGATGTTAATATAGTTGGAAAAATAGCAGCGGATTATTATATAATGGAAGAAGAAGTTCTAAGCTCTGCTGAAAAAAATAAGGATTGGGAAATATGAATATTATAAGAAAGTTTGATGAATGCGTAAATGAAATTTTGGCAATTGAAAGAGAATTTAAAAAGCTTCCTACAAGGATCCCATCAGAAGAAGTTGGTAAAAGTATTAAATTACTAGAATATGATTACTATGAGACGATAGCAGAAATAAGAAAATATTTAATAATTAAAAATTTGACTAAAAGGATGAAAGAAATGAGATGAAAGAAATGAGAAAAGAAGAAAGATTAGAAAGATTAAAGAAAGAAAGAGAAAAACTAAGAGAAGAAAAAAGACATATAAAAATAATAAAATCCTATTTTCCATGGTTAGAGAGAAAAATCAAAGAAGCTAATATGAAGGAAAGCGTTGAAGAATTCATAGACTCGTGCATTAAAAAATCAATATTTTTAACAGCAATAATATTAATAGGGTTCCTCTCAATTTTCCTCTATTATAATTTAGATAGCTTTAAAATTGCAGTTCTTATTTTAATATTGTTAATCATCTTTTTACCGCTAACTTTCTTATACTGGATACAACTACCAAAAGCTATCGCAAGCAGAAGAAGGAGGGAGATAGAGAGAGATATTTTATTTGCAGGATACCATATATTCATTTCTCTAAAAGGAGGCGTTCCGTTATTCGATGCACTATCGGGAGTTGCAAAAGGAAATTATGGAGAAGTTTCGAAAGAATTTGAAAAATTAGTTAATAAAGTTGCTATCGGTGTGCCTGTAGACGAAGCTGCTGAAGAAGTAATAGAATATTCTCCGTCTCCTACTCTTAAAAGAATATTAGTGCAAATAATAAATGCTATAAGATCTGGTACGGACGTTGCTGAGTCTCTGTCTGTTGTTTTAAACCAGCTTTCTAAGGAACAAATAATAGAAATAAGAGAATATGGACAAAAGCTGAATCCTGTTGTTATGTTTTATTTAGTTTTAGGGGTTATTGTCCCATGTCTAGGAGCCACTGTTGGCTTGCTTATACTTTCATTTGGAAAGTTAACTCTTAGCTTTCAACAGCTTTTAATTTTTATCCCAGTGATCGCAATTATACAAATAATTTTCATAACTTATGCTGAAATTATGAGGCCAGTTTACGAGGTGTAAAATGAAAATAATTTCAATGATTGGTAGGATTTTTCCTAGGAAAAATGTAAAGGAAATTGGAAGTTTTTTCACGGAAGCAGGGATTTATTTAGATGAAGAGTTTGCTGCAGGAATTATTTTAGTTTTAATCGTTTCTTCGCTAGTTATTTTCTCAGGAATTTCATTCTTACTTTTAAATGATATATTTCTTAGCGTTGGTGCTGGGATAATTGCAACTTTTATACTTATGATTTTGTGCTATGAAATTTTATCACTAAAAATAGATGAAAGGACTAGAAGTCTTGAAAGTGTGCTTCCCGATTTTCTTTCTATAGTTGCAGCAAATATGAGGGCTGGGATGACTCTTGATAAAGCACTTTTATATTCTGCTAGACCTGAATTTGGAATTTTATCAAAAGAAGTTGAGGAGTCTATGAAGAAAGTTTTTGCCGGAGGAAACCTAGAAAAAGAACTGCAAAATCTTGCAAGAAAATTCAGATCAATACACTTTCAAAGAGCTATTTCAATTATAATAGAAGGTATTAAATCTGGTGGTGAAATTGCGTCTACTTTAGAAAGAATTTCAATAAACTTAAGAGACGTACAAATAATGAGAAAGGAAATAATTGCTAGCACAACAATGTATGTAATTTTTATAATTGCTACGGCTGCTGTAATTGCACCTTTACTTTATGTTGTACTAATGAAAGTTTTTAGCTTGTTTGAAGTCCTTTGGGAAAAGCAGCCTACAGAAGGATTAAGAACTCCTATGGTGGACATTTCGCCAGGAGCTCCTGGAATAAAAACAGAACATCTGAATATATTTTCAATATTAATGTTAGTAGTAACGATAGTTACAGCATCTGCAATGGTAAGTATAATCCAAACTGGTAAGAAAATAAACGCTATAAAATATCTATTTCCTATATTGGTAATTTCCATAATCGTATATTATCTCAGCAAGTTTATATTAGACTTAATATTCAAACCTATAGCCCTCTAGCTTCCAGACCAAAGCTCGCTCTAATATTTTTAAATTTTCCTATTAAATAACTAACATGATAAAAACTAAAATTGATAAGCTCTGCGAATTCCTAGAAGAAAAAGAAAGAACTCTCGATGAATGTGCTAGCTTCTTAAAAGAAGATAAGGAAAAACTAGAAGAAATTTCTAAAATTTTGGAAAGCTTAAAAATACTAGAAATAAAATATAGGCCCTTCGGTCCCCCAGTACTAAAATTACTTAAAAAACTTCCGTTCGTAGAAGAAAAAATTCCTCGTTACGATGAAAAATATAGCTTTAATATCCACGGGATTGAAGCAACAGTTTATATTTACATAAGCGAAGAAAAAAGACCATTTTACCATTTGCATGTAGACCGTCCCGGCCCATATACTGACCTATTCCTTGGATTTATAAAAAATGAAATTGCAAAGAAAATTTCTTTCGAAATTAGCTATTTCTCGACACCTGAAAAAATACAAGAATACTTTCCGATGGTAAAGGAAAAAATAAAAGAAATTTTATCTAAATACTTTGAAGAAAATTTAGACCAATTATCTGGGCTTGTCTTCTCAGACCTTTATGGTATGGGACCGCTAGAAATTTTCACAGGAGATCAAAATTTGGAAGAAATTGTTGTTAATAATTCCACACTACCACTCTCAGTTTACCATATAAAGTATGGATGGATGAAAACAAATGTTTATATCCCGAGCGAAGAGAAAATAGCAAATATTTCATCTCAAATAGCTAGGAGGATTGGGGAGCAAATTTCTATCTCAAGACCTATATTAGATGCATATTTAACAACAGGAGATAGAGCTGCTGCAACACTTTATCCTATTTCTACTTCTGGGAATACTATAACGATAAGAAAATTTGCAAGAGAACCCTGGACTGCTACTAAATTCATACAAAATCATACTGTATCTCTCGATATGATGGCTTTTCTTTGGCAGGCTATCCATTATGAAACTAACATTGCAGTAACTGGTGGTACTGCAAGTGGAAAAACTAGTATGTTAAACGTCTTATCACATTTAATTCCAAATTACCAAAGAGTAATCACTATAGAAGAGACAAGGGAAATTATATTGCCAAAGCATATTTGGAATTGGGTTCCTCTTTTAACTAGAAAAGGAGGTCCTGAAACCCAAGAAATAACGATGGCTGACCTTCTTACAACTTCTTTAAGATTAAGACCAGATAGAGTTATATTAGGAGAAATTAGAACCCCTGCAGAAGCTGAAGTTCTGTTTGACGCAATTCACACAGGACATAGCGTATCAACAACAATGCATGCTGATACAGCTGCTCAGCTTATTAAACGTCTCTTAGAACCTCCATTTAAAATTAGTCAGACTGAAATTGAATCTTTACATTTGATTATAGTTCAGCATAGAGATAGAAGGAGAAATATAAGGAGGACTTTTGAAATTTCTGAAATAATTCCTGGAGCTGCAGGAACTTTGGCAACAAACAGGCTTTTTATATGGAGGCCAAGAACTGATAGTTTTGAAAAAGTGAATAACCCAAGAAGATATGTTGAAGAAATTAATTTGTATACAGGTATGACTGAAAAAGAAATCTTCAACGACATAGAAGAAAGAAAAAAGATACTTGAATGGATGGTAAGGAAAAAATATTTTGAATTAGAAAAAGTAAGTGAAGTTGCTAGATATTATTATAACATGTATGATGAACTAATGGAAAAAGTTTGGAACGATAAAGAGCTAGAAACTGAAGGAATAAGAGAGGAGGAAGAAATAGGAAGAATGGAAAGAAAAGAGGAAGAAGAAAAAATAGAGAAAAAAGCGAAAAGAAAGAGGAAAAAAGAAAAATAGAAAGAGAAAAAAGAAAAATAGAAGAAATAGGAAGAATGGAAAAATGGAAAATAGGGATAGTAATGAGAATACCTATAATGCTAGTTTCAGAAAATTTTGGTAGTAAAATAAAAATTGGGCTTTTTAGAATCATTGGAAAAAAAATAGGTAAATATATTGAAAACGACGTGAAAGGTGCTATGCTTGGAAACTGTGAGGATTATGTAATATCTTCAATTTTTTCCTCTTTAATTTGGGGAGTTTTGATCTTTCTCTTATCTTTTTCCTTATTATATTATCAAGGTAAAGATGTCACTCCATCATTTATAGTTTTCATTGCATTTTTCATTGTTTTTTTCATTCTCCACTTATATTATCCAAAAATAATTTTAAGAAAAATTGGGGAAGAAGGAGATAGATATTTAATTTATGCATTGAGAGATATGTGGGTTCAAGTATCTTCAGGGATTCCATTGTATACTGTTTTATCAAATATATCCAAAGGAGAATACGGACCAATATCTGATGATGTAAGAAATGCGATTTCAGATATTTCATCAACTGAAAGTGAGATAAATGCACTAGAAAAGCTATCGATGAGGACTGCTTCCGAAAGTTTTAGGAAAGTACTCCGCCATATAATAGTATCCCTCAGAACTGGTACTGGACTTTCAAAATCAATTGAAACAACCCTAAATACTCTAATACTTGAGCAACATAGGAAAATTAGAGACTATTCATCTTCTCTAAATCTTTTTTTGCTATTATTCTTGGTTTTCGCTGCTGTTGTTCCATCTATTTTAATTACATTTCTCTCAGTTCTTTCAGTATTTGGAGTATTTATGATAACAAATGAAACTATGATTATATTAATTGTTATCTCATTCTTTACACAACTTTTTGTGGTTGGGTTATTATCAACATCGAGGCCTAAGATATGGTTGTAAGAAATTTTATTAAGTCGCTCAGTAGGATAATCCCAAAGGAAATAAAAAAAAGTACTGAAAAATCTCTTAACTTTGCAGGGATAGATGAAGATGCAGGAATATGGCTATCGAAAAAAATACTATTGTCCATTACTATCTCCTTTGTGGTATCATTAATATCAACTTACTTAATTTCTCTCAACTTTTATTTTGATGTATTTTATTTGCTCCTAATTTTCGCTTTGATTTTTATTTTAGCATCTGCTGTTGTAAGTTTAATATTTTACTTTGAAATTTATTATAAAATTGATGTTCGCAGCAAAAAATCTAATAAAATTCTGACTGGTTTTCTCTTTTTCGTGGCTTCTAATATAGATCCTGGAGTCC
>CAZFGC010000147.1:0-2286 GCA_964518285.1 Microcaldota archaeon | reverse complement strand
ATAAAACTCCTTTGAGTCTTATGACGATCGTTGGGGGAAAAATGAAAATCGTACCAATTGCATTTGATTCCTTTTCTACGAGAAGTATGGCTACATATATCGAAACAAGAGATTGTAAGATAATAATAGATCCAGGTATTTCAATTGCGCCATCAAGATATGGTCTTCCCCCTCATCCTATTGAGTTAAAAAAACTATCTGACGATTGGGAAAAAATAAAGAAATTTGCAAAGAATGCGGATGTTTTCTGCCTTACTCACTACCATTATGACCACCATGTTCCTGACGAACCAGAGATCTGGAAAGGGAAGATAGCTTTAATTAAACATCCTACTGAGAAAATTAATTTTTCACAAAAAGGACGTGCAGCTTATTTTATTCCTCTTATTCAAAAGATAGTGAAATCTCTGGACTTTTGCGATGGTAAAGAATTCAAGTTTGGGAAGACAAAAATAGTTTTTTCGAAGCCAGTTTTTCACGGTCCTGCAGAAAGACTCGGATATGTTACTGAAATTTTAATAGAAGAAGGAAAGGAAAGATTTGTTTTTACAAGTGACGTAGAGGGTCCTCCTTTAGACGACCAAACTGAGTTCATAATAAATTCAGATCCTCAAACGCTCATACTTGATGGCCCTCTTTCCTATATGATGTACAGATTCGGAACAAAGGCAATGGAAAATTCGATAAAAAATATGAAAAAAATAATAAAAAGCACTAGCGTGAAGAACTTTATAATAGACCATCACTTTTTGAGAGATATAAATTGGGAAGAAAAAATAAAAAGTGTAAAAAAAGAAGCTGAAGAGAATAATGTTTCTTTTACATCTGCTGCAAAATTTATAAGCGAAACTGAAAATCTCCTAGAAGCTAACAGAAAAAATCTTTACAAATCTAAAGAAAAACCACGGCTCGAAAAATCAACTTTAGAACTAGCAAAAAAATTGTTGAGAGAGGAATAATTATATTAATGATTATTGTGTTTTAGTTTCTTTAATATTCTTACTTTCCAGTCAATTTCTTTCAAATATTTCAGCAAAGCAATTATTTCAGCGTCCGCCAAATTAGAGTTAACAATATAATTTATGATTTCATCTTCTTTTTTCATTAATTCATCTAGTGTAAAATATACATTTCTCCCAAACTGGTCAAAAAATTCAGCGAATGGAGTATCTCCTATTACCTCCTCTTCAGTTAAATTTCTACAAACACTTTCTTTTTTCATAGCGATTTTCATCCCTTCTCGGAGGTAATAGAGTATTTCTTTGTACTTTTTCTTTATGCTTTCGGCATGGTTTTTGTCAATATTGCATTTTTCCAAAATTTCGAAAGTGCTTCTAAATGATTTCTTTAATTCTCTTAATTTTGTTGCCCATTCTTCTCTTATCTTTTTATTCGTCTCGACAGAAGGCCAAGTCTCTTTTCTATTTATTTTTTCTAGTTTCTTTATTATAGTTTCACAACAGATGTCAAAATGTTCGGTAAATTTATTTTCTTTTAGCTTTTGTAGCAATTTTTTTACTTCTTCCCTACTCTTATTGTTCCTTTCAGTCATATAATTTTTTTCTAAGAACTAGTATTTAAATTTTTTTATTCGTTTTATTTTACTAAGAAATCAAACCAGGGTCTTTTCTCTTCTAAAATTTCCCCAGTCTTAGTGTCTACTTTATATGATACATCAACTTTCATTGGAATAATCCAAAGCAATCTTCCCGATTTCGTTGAATTTACTTCATAAACAGCTTTGGTTTCAATGTCTATAATAGATATATTCTTTATCTCTTCTTTATCCTTTTCTCTCAATTTTTCCTTTAATTCAGATGGGAGAACTTTTATTTCATATTTGCTTTTGCTTGCTACAAGAGTTCCATTTTCGTATTCTAACGGAACACTTATAGCTCTTGTATCCTGTTGTACTATCTCAACTTTTTCACCAGGTATTATTTCTATTTCCTTTCCTTTCACTTCAACTTTTACTTTTCCAACAGCCAACTCCTGCTCGTCTGCGACTACTTTTTCACTTATTTTTATTTTTTCTATTATAGCCTGCTTTCTTGCATCAAGTTCTTTTATCCTTTCAGTAAATTGTTTTATTAGTTCCTTCTTTTCTTCTTCGATTTTATTAAGTTCTTCAAGAAGTTCTTCTCTACTTTTGTTCTTTTCAATAGATTCAGCAATTATAGCGTTTGACTTTGTTTCTATAGCTTTTTGGATTTCAGTAATAGAACTAACATCTTCAACGCTTATTTTCTTTTTCCTGCATTCTTCTTCAACTTTTTTTATTTCTTC
>CAZFGC010000146.1:0-2247 GCA_964518285.1 Microcaldota archaeon | reverse complement strand
GTCTCTGAAAAAAAGATGTGTATTTTCCTAAATCGTGAGTTTTTCCTGTTATATATGCTATTTCTGAAAGTAGTTTATATTTTATATTAAGCTTTTCAATAAAGAATTTAGCACTTTCCCCAACATCACGCAGGTGATTTTTTAATAATATTCCTTCATGAGAGAAAAACCTCATTCCATAAATACTCCATATTCCTCAACTCTTTTTTCTCCATCTATATAGGTAACACAAAAAATTTCACCTTTAATTTTAATGTTTACTATTGGTTTACAATTCTGTTCGTAAATATATGAAGATATTTTCTTGATTCTTCTTTCAGAAGTAAACTCTACAGGAACTCTATCTTCCTTTATGTATCTATATTCCTCTTGAAAATCAATTTTCTCAATTTTATCCACAGGAATTACAGTTATTATTCTAAACAAACTCTCAGTACCATTAGCCAAAGAAACCTCACCTTCATCAACTAAAGAAATCTTTGCAGGGCATTCTGTTATACCTAAATATTGAGGATACTTAATATCTCCATTTAAAACTTTCTCCTTAAGGTTGTGAATCATGTTTTCATGTTTATGAAAGAAATAAACTCTGTATCTCAACAACTCTTCTCCTATCTGAGGAACAACAAATTCAATTGGAACCTGTGTGTGTCCTGCAGAGCCTGTAACCTCTTTAAGTTCTTTTGTTTTTATATAATTTACTGTTTGTACTAATTTGCGAACCGGTTTTTTTATTGCTAATCCAATATTACAATTTACGCTGCTAAATATCTCATAATATGTATCCCGTTCATATCCCAAAATTCCAGCCAATAATCCTGTAATCACTGTCCTTGGTGGAAAAGCATACGAAAGTGAAGAAGAATTAGTATAAAATTTTCTAAAATGAGCAATACTCCCTTCTATATCAAAAATTAACATTTTATTCATTTTTTATTTTATCTTATGAGGAAGAATTTCAATTTTTTCTTTGCACTTATTTTCTATTAAAATTTTTAGCCCATCATTGCTAAAGATAAGCTCTGGATGATACCAAATATGAATTTTATTAATTCTTTCTTTAATTGATTCTAAAGTTGTATTTAGATTGCTTATATCTAATTCAAAGTCTGTTATATCCCTTATATTATCTACATTTTTATTTTCTTTAGGCTTAATTTGTACATATCGTCTGAGATCACCTACGAAGCTTCCCTTATTATATTCAACCCTTATCAATAACCTAGGATTCTGTCCTATTTTACTTCTCGTTGTAGCTTCAGATGGTATGGCTTCAATAAGAGTATTATCAAAAAGTAATATATCTTGTGTTTTTAGTTTTGTTTTTTCTGCCCTTTTTGAACTTATTATTCCATAAAAAGCAATGAGTGAATAATAAACTCTCCAATCTTTACCCATTGTCCCATATTCTTCACCTCTTCCAGCAAAGGTAGAAGTTACAGTAGGAGATGGAATTATTTCTACAGGATTTAAAGAGTAACCCCATGTAAATTGAATAGGTCCTGTGAAGTTTAAACCTCCACCTCGTTCTTCACCTCCTTTAATCGGCATAGTAGCACCAAAAAATCTTACATCTATAAGAGTATCTAACAGCCATTCAATAAAATTTTTGTCAGGTTTCTTGATATCTGCTTTTTTCCCTTTTTCTTCATTATATTTCTTTGCAAGAATTTGTAATCGTGTTGTAGCATCAACAATCCCCTCTTCTATTTTTGAAACCCAAATTTCGTATCCCTTTGATTGTAGATAGTCTCTTATGTATCTTTTAAGCCTAACATCGCTCACAAGATTCCTGTTTGTTAAATAATCCATTCTTGGTTTATTCTCTTCATCAGGATCTCCATTCGGATTACACATTTTTGCATCATATATGAAAAGAATTTCACTATCTAAAATTTTTGTTTGATTATTCATTTTCTACCTCCTTTTTCTCTATAGTTTTTTGTTTTCCACTTATTATTGCTCTATATGTTGTATAACTATAACCTGATAAAATATAAAATACATTTTCTTGAGAAGTTAATTTCCAATTAGTTTTATTTTTTTCAAAAAGTTCTTTTGATATCCCATAAATTTTTTCTGTTTCAGCAGATAATACTTTATATTGTTCCATTTTTTCGTAAATTTCATTAAACAACCTTATTAATTTATTTACATCTATACCTTGAAAATTTATTTTATTCAAAATAGACTTCTTTTTATCACCTCTATTATATTGTTCCCTTCCAATCTCTCCAATAAGCTTCC
>CAZFGC010000145.1:0-4606 GCA_964518285.1 Microcaldota archaeon | reverse complement strand
AACCTAGGAAAAAAGAAATCTGGCTAACGGACGCTATAAATTTATTGATAGAAGAAGGTTTCCCTGCTTATGCTTGCAAAATAAAAAATGGAAAATACTACGACACTGGAAATAAAGTTGAATATTTAAAAACTATCATCGAACTCTCGTTAAAATCGGAATTCTCTAATGAAATCAAAAAGTTTTTGAAAGAAATAATTGATCACGTCCCAAAACACTATCGTAAATTTAAAACAATCAAAAGATGAGAGAATTTAAAAATAGTTATGTTAATAATTCACTATGAGTGAAAAAATTATAGAATTTCAAGATGTAAGTATTTCTTATGGAACACATTATGCGGTAAGAAATTGTTCTTTTGAAATAAATGAAAATGAGATATTCGGTTTACTTGGCCCTAATGGAGCCGGAAAGTCAACTTTGATACGTGCTCTTTTAGGACAACTAGATTACGAAGGAAATATTTTTATAATGGGTGAAGAGTTAACTCGAATACCAAGAGAAGAATTAAATGATCTTATTGGAGTAATTCCTCAGGAACCTTGTTTCTTGAGGGATTTTACGGTATATGAAAATTTGAAATTCGCTGGAAAATTATATCGCCTTCCAAATATAGAAGAAATTGTGGAGGACTCAATCTCGAAATTTTTATTGTCCAACTACAGAGATAAACCTGTAAAGTTTCTATCCGGAGGGTATAAAAGATTGGTCAATATTGCAATGTCTACGATTCACGACCCTCATATCATAGTAATGGATGAACCAACTGTTGGACTTGATGCTTCTGTAAGAAATAAAATTTGGGAAATTATCAAAAAACTGAACAAAGAAGGAAAAACTATTATATTAACAACACATTATCTTGATGAAGCGTCTTTGCTGTGCGATCGCATTGCGATTATAAATAATGGATATGTACTTTCATATGGTCCTCCGCCAGAATTAATTGAAAAATATGGAGGAAATACTAGGATATTTTTGAATGTAGACAAAGATCCTTCCCCACTTTTGAACTCGATTAAAAAAATTCCAAATATTATTGAAGTAAAGATTTCTGGTAAGTTAATAGAGATTGAATGTAAAAGTAAATATGCGGCACATGTCATTCGAGACGTGGTGTTAGTTCTTGAAGCACCACCACACAGAATAAAACCACTCCACTCTGAAGTGAGGGAACCTACCCTCTCGGACGCGTTTATGAAAATCGTAGGATCGGAGATAGGATTATAAAAAGTTGAAAAAAGAAAAAAAATGAGAAAAAAATGAAAGAATGAAGAAAATGATATCATGAATATTATAGATGTAATGGTAACCGAAATAAAATATATCTACAAGCAAGGCTTAACAACATTGTTAATTATTACTTATCCATGGATTATAATTGCGATTATTGCCCAAGCATTAGGTAGTATGGAATTTGAAGGAGTAGACATATACATTTACGCAAGCCATGATGATTTAGAAGAAATTAAGGCTTTTTTTCCTGTTGGTATGAATTTATTTCCTGTAGATAGTGAGGAAGAAGTAATTGAAAATGTAAAACTTGGAAAAGCATCGATTGGTATCGTAGCTTTAAGAAACAATGATGGAAGACTTACTGTTAACTTCTATCAAGATCCTCTTAAGGGATTTCTTTCGTCTGAGCTCATCGCCAGAATCGAGAACGCATTTGGAGAAATCAGCAGGAGATATATTGATGAAAAAATTGTAGGTCTTTGGAGTGATACTTTTGACTTACTAAATGAATTAAAAAATGAAAGTGAAAAAATTCCCATTCTTTACAGAGAAATAGAAAATGCAACTAAAGAGCTAAAAATTCTAGAAGAAGAATTTAGTTCAGTTAATATCAGTAAGATGAATAAGACACTCGACAATGTGAGTAGAGAAATTTCAGAGTCTTCAAATGAACTTATAAACCTATCCTCAAGAATATATAAATTGCGACAAAGTATCAATCAGCTATCAACTTATGAAGCGGATCTAAATGAGTTTGATGAAAAACTAACGATAACCTATGAAAAAATTGTGGACATGAGGTCCAAAATTTCTGTCTGGAGATCAAAAATTCAATCTGCGACTCTGAAGCTTGATGATCGCATCGATCGAATTAATTCCTATCTTATTACCATAGCACAACTAAAACAACAAGCTCAAGAAGCTGGGGATATTACTACTTATAAATACCTTAGTGAAGTAGAGGAAATCCTAATTTCTTCAAAAGATGAATTGGTTATCGCAAGAGATGAACTTATCGCAGCGGACTCAGAACTCCAACAAATTGATATAAAACTTATAGATGCTTTACACGATATTACCAATGCAAAAACAAAGATAAATCAAGCAAAAATATCTTTAAGATCTACTAAGGAAAACGCTATAGCTACACTTAATTCTGCAGAAACTTCAATAAAAGATTTCAATAATAGACTGAAGTCTTTTAACTCAACACTTTTTACTGCTAAAAAGGAATTGAATACTATCTCCGACTCAATTTCAACAACGTTAGACTTTGTTAAGAGCTCAGCTGACAAATTACTTTCCTTTAAAGAAGAAGTTAATAAGACAGAATCTATGTTAAATAATATAATTTTATTTTTAAGTGAATTTTCTAAGAAGAATCCGATAGAATTTGCACCCCCAAAGACAGAACGTACTCAAGTAATCAAAGTGGAAAAAATAATTAATATATTTCTTCCTTCTGTAACTGGTATAGTAGTTATGCTAAGCTGCTTACTCTTTCCGATGATAATTGCTATAAGACAAAGGGATGAAGGAATCGCTTTTCGTTATAGATCTTCAACAACTCCATATTCAACAATTCTTGTTGGAAAATTCATAGGACATTACTTTGTAGGTCTACTACAAGCAATAATCATCATTACTTTTGGGTTAATTTTTCTTGATATAAATTATAGCGATATTTACTCTTTACTTTTAGCCATTTTGCTTGTTCCATTGCCTTTTGTAGCAATTGGTACACTCTGTTCATTTTTTGTATCGAGAGAAAGTCCTGCAATTCTCACCACTCTTTTACTCGGAATACCTATGCTATTCCTTAGTGGGACTTTTATACCAAGAGAGCAAATCCATGGATTTCCAAAACTTTTGTCTCCTTACCTTCCATTGACAAACGTTGTTGAAATTTTAAATAAAGTAACAATTCGAAGTCAACCTATTCTTGAAGCATCTTTAGAAGTAATATATGTCTTAATAGTTACACTTATTTCGCTGGGACTAAGTTATGTACTAATAAAAAGAAAGTTATAAAAATTATAAAAAAAAGAAAATCAAAAAAGTCATAGAAAAAGAAAAAATAACTTTATCTGTAAACTGCAACCACACGTATTTCAGACCATCTGTTTGCAGGATTTAAATCTGCGTTTTGCCTGTACACATAAACTGTTACTCTATCTTCATCTATCGTAAATTGTTTTGAAGAATTTGCTGGTATTGTGTCTGTTACCATAACAACATTATTTTTGCTGATTTCAACCACTGCTTGACCATTCGGATATTTTTCTGTTGGTGTTGTAATCGAAGAAAGTTTTACAACATATGGTCCTGCTGTAACGCTTTCACCAATTCTAACTGTTTTTACTCCACTATCTACTGTTTTTTCGGTTGGAGCTGTAGTGCAACCTAAAAGAAGCACTAACACCCCCATTACTACGAAAAATTCAACCAATCGCATATCTTCACCTCATTAATATTAGAATGATTCATAATGTTTTAAAAATTTTTCTCCCATTATTTTTTTTTTGTCATTCAAATTACACGAAAAAGTTTTTGAAAGAAATGTAAAGAAAAAAAGAAAAATTAGCTAAGAAAACCAGAAAGTCTATGAACGAGCAATACGCAAACAAAATAAGCTTTTAATTTCTTTTCATTTTATTCTCATGGAAAAAGATTACTTAATCGCAAAAATAAAAGCATTTTTCGAAATCCTAGTTGAGACGAAACAGCTTTGGAATGCTCTTTTGATTACTTTTGGGTTTCTGAGTATTTCTTTTTTGTTTCCGATTCTTGATTTTTCGCTATTTTCTTCAGTTTTGATTTTGCTAGTTGTTGCGGCTGTTATATTTGTGGCTAGTTGGCATAGCCCTGTAGTTGGAACGATATTGAGCTACGTAGTTCTTTTACCTAGTATTTCTTATCAAGTTCCTGTTTTTGGTTGGGTTTTCATTTTGATGATTTCTTTTATGCTTTTCGAGGTTTTTGAGAGATGGTATATTTTTGCTAGTTTTTTGATAGTTCTCGGGATTACATATTCATCACCAATGAATTTTTTCCTAGGTCCGTTTTTGCCAGCTATCCTAGTTTTTAGTGTTTTTAGGCTAGGTTCGAAGAGGGCAGCATACTTTTTGCCTATTTGCTTTTATTTAGTTTTGATCTTTGGAACAATGTTTTTTGGAGAAGTGAAGAGCAATTCTTTTTTGGTAGTTTCTGAGAAGTATGGTTCTGGTTTTAATCCTAGGAGTAGCGTAGTTGGGTCTGGGTTTGAGTTTTTTTCGCTAGTTGTTGCGGGGTTTTCGAATCTTTTTTCATGGGAGGTTGTGAAGGGGGCTGGAGCTGCATTTAACCTTCTCGTGAAAAATACTTTAATTTT
>CAZFGC010000144.1:0-1848 GCA_964518285.1 Microcaldota archaeon | reverse complement strand
AAAAAATAATTATAGCGGGGTAGGGTAGCCTGGAGACAAAAAGCCAGAATGCCCCCCGGGCTCATAACCCGGAGATCGGAGGTTCAAATCCTCTCCCCGCTACTAATTTTGGGCCCGTAGCTCAAAAGGATAGAGCGACCGGCTTCGGACCGGTAGGTTGGGGGTTCGACTCCCCTCGGGCCCAACAAAGAATTTAAAATTTTTTCGAGTTGTGAATGTATGAACGATTGGGTCGAATTAAAAGTTGAAGAAGCGCTTAGAGGAGATGCTGGAAGGGGAATTGTTAGACTTGATTCTGCTACTATGAAAAAACTTGGAATCACTACAGGAGACGTAGTAGAAATAAAAGGAAAAAAAGTAAGTGTAGGGATAGTTTGGCCAGCACACTCTCAAGATGAAGGAAAAGGAATAATTAGAATGGATGGTTATACAAGACAAAATGTTAATGTTGGAATAGGAGATAGAGTATTCGTTAGGAAAGCAGATGTTAAAGAAGGAAAAAAAGTTGTATTTGCCCCATTTCAACCGATGAGATTTACTCCCTCTTTTCCAGAATTAATAAAAAGGAGGCTTGAAGGTAGAGCGCTTGTTAAAGGAGATACAATTTTCGTTTCTGTTTTCGGAACTACGACTTTTCCATTGACAGTAGTTTCAGTTCAACCTCCTGGAGCTATAATAGTAAGTTCTGCAACAATAGTTGAAATAAAAGAAGAACCTGTTAAAGAAATTGAGAAAGTACCAACTGTAACTTATGAAGACATCGGAGGATTAAAAGAAGAAATAAGAAAAATCAGAGAAATGGTAGAGCTTCCACTTCGACATCCAGAACTATTTGAAAAGCTTGGAATCGAACCACCTAAAGGTGTCTTAATTTATGGCCCTCCCGGATGTGGAAAGACACTCCTTGCAAAAGCAGTTGCAAACGAAAGTGATGCGAATTTTTACTACGTTGGGGGGCCGGAACTTGTAAGTAAGTTCGTCGGGGAGAGTGAAGAAAGATTGCGTCAGTTATTTAAAGAAGCTGAAGAAAATGCTCCTAGCATAATTTTCATGGATGAAATTGATGCTATAGCTCCGAAAAGAGAAGAAGCTACCGGCGAAGTAGAAAGGAGAATGGTCTCGCAACTCTTAGCTTTAATGGATGGATTAAAATCTAGGGGAAATGTTATTGTCATTGCAGCTACAAACAGGCCTAACGCAATAGATCCCGCTCTTAGAAGACCTGGAAGGTTTGATAGAGAAATTGAAATTGGAGTTCCTGATAGAAATGCTAGAAAAGAAATTTTGCAAATCCATACTAGAAATATGCCCCTTGATAAAAATGTAAACCTCGATCACCTTGCAGATATTACTCACGGCTACACTGGTGCTGATATAAGCTTGCTTGCAAAAGAAGCTGCGATGAAAGCACTTAGAAGATTCTTGCCAAAAATAGACCTAGAACAAGAAACTATCCCTATGGAAATACTAGAAAAAATTACCGTAACTATGGATGACTTCCTGGATGCAATGAGGGAAATACAACCAAGTGCTATGAGAGAAGTATTTGTAGAAGTTCCGAACGTAAGATGGGAAGATGTTGGAGGCTTAGAAGACGTAAAACAAAAGTTAAAAGAAGCAGTAGAACTTCCGCTTAAATATCCTGAAAAATTTGAAAAAATGGGAATTAGACCAGTTAAAGGAATTTTATTATACGGTCCTCCTGGATGTGGAAAGACACTCCTTGCAAAAGCAGTTGCTACAGAAAGTGAAGCAAACTTCATTTCAATCAAAGGGCCGGAAATCTTTTGTATTTCAGGAGATACTCCTATATTTACAAGTAACTGTGGTTTGCAACCTATATCTAAA
>CAZFGC010000143.1:0-1761 GCA_964518285.1 Microcaldota archaeon | reverse complement strand
AAAAAATAGAAAAGGCCGGAGGTGTGGTGGTTACTTGAAACTTGACTTTTTTGAGAAAATTTCTAATTATCTTCCAGAAGTAGAAGAACCTACGAAACCTCCTTCTTTCAAAGAAAAAATTCTATGGACGATGATAATATTAATTATTTTCTTTACTATGTATCACATAATTCCATTTGGTGCCGTGGCAAGAGAAACTAGGACTTTAGAATTCTTACAAACTGTTCTTGCATCGAAATTAGGAACTTTACTGACGATAGGTATTGGGCCTATAGTAATGGCTTCAATATTTTTACAACTCTTCATAGGAGCGAAAATGATAGAAGTAGACTTTTCTAACCCTCGTGATAAAGCGCTGTTTTCTGCTGCCCAAAAAACATTAGCTATAATTTTGGCTTTTGTAGAAGCATTTTTATTTGTCTTACCTGGTTTCACTTCTCCAGCTGGATATATTGGTCCTGATATAGGCCTTGGTTTACCAGTTTGGTTCTTAGCTTTTATAGTTACATTCCAAATAGCATTTGCATCAATTATTTTAATTTTCTTTGACGAAATAACAACAAAATATGGGATTGGCTCTGGAATATCATTATTTATAGCTGCAGGTGTTTCACTTGCGATAGTTCAAGGAGGGATTATGATGATTATTGGTGGTGAGGAATTAGGATATCCAACAGTCTCGTCTTTACTTAAAAATCCTACTGCAACAACTCCAGCAAGCATATTAATTTCCATCGCTCCAATAATTTTCACTCTTTTGATAGCTGCATTTTGTATTTATATGGAAAATGTAGTTGTGGAAATTCCTATTTCTTTTGACAGATTCAGAGGATTTGGAAGTAGATTTCCTATTAAATTACTTTACGTTAGCGTTTTGCCTGTAATTTTAACATCTGCTCTTTTAGTTAGTATTAACAATTTAGGAAGGTCTTTACTTTCTGGGGTTAGCTGTAATGTAGAAAAACCAGAATTAATACATTACATAGGATGTACGGAAGGAGGATATATAAGAGATGGATTCCTTTATCTCTTTACCTCTTTTCCAAATCCATTATTTGTAGGAGGATATGAGGGATATTTAGCTATAATGAGTGAATCGACACCTATTTTTAGAATACCTCAATTTTTACATATAATTTTTTACTCAATAATTTATGTATTTCTTTGCATTGTCTTTGGTAAATTTTGGGTAGAAGCAAGCGGAATGGGTCCTGCGGATATTGCGGATCAATTCACTAAATTTGGATTACAAATTCCTGGATTTAGAAGAGATCCAAGAGTGATAAGACAGATGCTTGAAAAATATATGAATGTAATAATTATACTTGGAAGTGCTATAGTGGGATTAATTGCTATCTTTGCTGATTTAACAGGTGCTTTAGGAGGCGGAACTGGTATTTTACTGACAGTAAGCATAATTCACAAATTTTACGATGATTTAGAAAGAGAAAAAGTATTTGAAGCTTATCCAGGAATTAAAAAAATTTTAGGTGGTTAAAGTGATTATAATTGTTGGTCTTCCAGGTGCTGGAAAAACATCTATCTTAAACGAAATAAAAAAAATCAAGGATTTAGATATTGTAAATTTTGGTGATTTAATTTTTGAAATTGCAATGAAAAGAAAATTAGTAAAAAATAGAGATGAGCTAAATTACTTGAATGTAAAAGTTCATAGAGAATTACAAAAACTTGTTGTTAAAAAGATAAAAAAGTTGGAAAAAGAAGCTAAAAAGAAAAGAAAAATATTATTAATAGATACTC
>CAZFGC010000142.1:0-6541 GCA_964518285.1 Microcaldota archaeon | reverse complement strand
AGTTGGATAAATTCAATTCATTATGATGGAGAAAAAATTTATGTTGGAAGTAACGACGGAGTTTATATTTTATCGAAAGAAGGAGAAATAGAAAATTATTTCAAGACAGAGGACGCTGTTAGAAAAAAAATAATATCTACAAATTTTACGATTTATGTTCCTTCAAATTCCAAAAAAATATATGCTATTTCAAAAAATGCATCGAAAAAGTGGGAAATTGAAGTTGATGATTGGCCAAGCTCAGGGGTTTATCATGACGGAATTTTGTTTTTCGTAACTCGTAACGGAACTCTTTATAGTATTTCAACTTTAAATTGTATAATAGAAGTTCCAAAAGAAAATAAAACTATTTCTACCAAAGCTTATTTCTCTGGAAAAGCACTTGCTGATTCACTAGTAGAAGAAGTAGAAATTTCAACGACTCTTGGCGACTGGAAAATAATTTCTAAAGAAGAAAATTGGGAGGGAAGCATGCTAATTTCTGGATTCGCTGAAGGAAAAATTACAATTCAATGTAGGGTGAGAGATAAGGAAGGGAATGTAGAACCGGAACCTTACTACACAATCGAGTTAAATTATGTGTTCTCTGATGAGAAACTCCCAGAACTAGAAGTAAATTATCCAAGAATGATAGAAGTAGGGAAATTATTTAAAATAGAAGTATACGATGAAGAAAAAAACCCATACCATGGTGCTAGTATAAAGTTTGATAGAACAACTATGAAAACAGATGAAAAAGGTAGTGTATTTTTATCTTTTGGAGACGAGGGAAAAAAACAAATAACGATCTCTGCACCAAACTATAGAGAAAAAACAATAACAATTAATGTAACAAAAAGTTTATGGGAATATTTAACATATGTAGTGATAATAATTATAATAGCGGTTATTGTCTATATTTTCATAAAATCCAGAAGGTGGAAATAGCGCGGCAGTAGTCTAGCCTGGTAGGACACAGCCTTGCCAAGGCTGTGACCCGGGTTCAAATCCCGGCTGCCGCAATTCTTTCAAGCAAGCAACAGATGAGATATAAGAGATCAAATAAATCAAAAATAAATCGAATAAGTATAATAAGCATAAATGCCAAAAGTTGACAAGGAAATATGAAATAACCGTCAAAACATTGGTTGTATTTCTATGTTTGTTAATCCAATTTTTTTAGCATACTTTAGAACTTCTTCATATTCATCTTTATAAAGACGTCTATTTATCTCTTTAAATTCATATGCTCTGTATTCTGGCCTGTATTGGCTCATTATATTTGTCCTTACACTATCTCCAAGTTTTTCTTTTATCCAATGTAAAATCTTTTTTGAGCAACATTCTATATGATTCGGCATTACGAGATGTCTAATTAATACTTCACACTGATTCTTTGCGATTAAGTGATTCCTACTCACAATCCTAAAATAATTTGGTAAACTAGAAAGCCTCATCGCACATTCATCATCTCCATACTTAAAATCAGCAAGGTATACATCAACAGCCCCCTCTAGAATTTCCATACATTCTTCGCTCATATACATGTTTGAATTCCATATTATTGGTATGTTTATTTCGAGAATTCTTAACGCTTTTAAAATATTATGAAGATTTGGTGTTGGTTCCCCTCCAACGAGATTTACATTTATTATCGATTTGGACCTAAACTTTCTCTCTATCCAATCAGAGATGTCTTCCGGCTCCCAAACTTCCCCAGCTGCAGGATTTTGAGAGATATCATAATTCTGGCAAAAAACACATTTTGAATTACATCCGCTGAAAAATATCGTTCCGCTTGGGATAAATTCTGGCTCTTCTCCATAGTGAGAAAATGCACTTGCAACTCTACTTTTATATCCAACTCCACAGAATCCAGTTTTTATTTTTCTATTTATATTACATTTTCTCTCGCAAAAATTACACTTTTCAATATATTTTTCTGCAATGTCAATTTTAAGATCTAAGAGAGAATATTCTTCAAATTCTAAATCGTTAGGCTGTAATTCTTGCTGATCTAACCATCTAAATTCCCTTATTTTCTTTAAATGTTCATTTAACATTTCATGTAAACTTTCTTTGGGTTCGCATTTAATTGCTTTGCAAATTAGAAATTTTGCAGTACATTTTTCATTAACTATTTTTAAATATCTTCCGAGCGCCTTTAAAAGGCCTTCGTCCATACAATATAATCGTAAGGTTTATTAATCTAAATGAAATATAAAAAACATGGAAAAATTTAGATATGGAAAGAGAGAAGAAACAATTAAGCTCTATGATGAAAATCCACTCAAAATGTATCTTCCTAAAGACGAAACGATTTTCAAGGCGGTAGAGAGTGAAATTAAAAGATATTCTTCTTTTTCTATAAAAGATAGGCTATTTGGTAAGAGTTTACTTGTGAAGCCATCTTATCTTGCGAATTTGATAAAATTTATCTCAAAAGTAAATATATTAATTAACGAGGGAGAAATAGTAGAGGAGAACGTTTCGAAGTATAATATTTTAAGGTCATTTTCTTTAGTTGGTGAGGGATATAAAGGAGGATATGGTTATGATTATACAACAGCAATGCCATTTGGAGATAGTTTCGATGCAGTGAGGAGGGCAGTATGGTTTTCGCTTTCAGGAGCAATTCAAGATGCGTATGAAAAATATTCTTCAAAATTTGGTGAAATTAGAAAAGCTAGGAGAGAATACGACATACTTTCTAAGGAAAAGAAGGTTATCGATATTGAAAACGATCAAAGTGTAGAAGAAGAATTAGAAAAAATGGATATAAATTTGCTAGTTGATAGAGTTATAAAAGTTAGCAAGCGAATGTCGCGTTATAGTCACATTCACGATACTCCATGCAGCATAAATTTAACTAGAATCGTTACATATTTTATCAACTCCGAAGGAACGAAAATAAAGATGAATGATTTCTATTTTTACATTAAAATTGGAGGACTTACATTTGATAGTTATGGGGAATTAGAAATTTTTAAAGCAATTTCGAGAAAAAGATTTGACATTAACTTTGACCAGCTTGAAAAATGTGGTGAAGAAGTAGTAAATGCATTGAAAGAATTAATTAATTGTGAAAGGATAGAGCCAGGAATTTATCCAGTTTGGATGGATGGACCAATGCATGCTGTTATTTGGCACGAAGGAATAGGACATCTTCTAGAAAGAGATCCAAGTTCAGAGACGTTTTTAGGAAAAATAGGAAAGAAAATAGCACCACATTTCATTAACGTAGAGTGTGATCCTACATTAAAGGACGGCTATGGATCGTATAAATACGATGATGAAGGGGTACCAGGACAAAAAGTTAAGTTAGTAGAAAATGGAATATTAAAAGGTTTTTTGCATTCTAGATTAACTGCTGGAAAGATAGGAAGGTCTTCAAATGGTCATGCGAGGGCGGGAATCGATGAAAACGAAGTAGCACAGTGCCCTCCCCCTTCTCCTAGAATGTCAAATCTAGTAATCAAGCCAACTGTTAGATTTTCTCAAAGGGAGCTTCACAGAAAATTTATGGAGCTAGTAAGAAAGTCTGGAAAGAAATACGGAATTTATTGTAAAGGCTATAGATCGGGAGCTGTTGAAATAGAATCTGGAAAGAATGAAATACATCCTTTAGAAGTTTTCAAAGTTTATAGTAGCGGAAAAATGGAAAGAATAAAAGATGCATACATCATTAGCACGCCGCACCTTTTGATTAATAAAGTTGTAGCATGCGGTGAGATGGAAAAAGGTACAGGAGGTTATTGCAGCGGAAGTTCAGGAGTAATACCTACGGATGAATTTGCCCCTTCCGCAATTTTCGAAGGAATTGAATTTGCTAGAGAACATAAGAGAAATGAAAGACGCCCCTTCTTACCAAAGCCAAAGAACAAGAAGTAAAAACAGAAAAAAGTAGCAACAGAAAAACAGAACAGCAGAAAAACAGAACAGAAAAACAGGAAAGAAATATTTTTAAAATTTAACTAAAATTTAACTTAAGAAAATTAATAAGTTCACGCATTGGGACGATTTTATGGAGGAGAAAAAAGAAGTAAAGGAAGTAGTGCACCTTTTCGGTACTGATATAAACGGAAATTTACCACTTCATAGAGCTTTGACAAAGATAAAAGGAATAGGAATAAATCTATCGAAAGTATTCGCTAGAGTAATTTCTGCAGAATTAAACGTAGATGAAAATACGAAGATAGGCCAATTTAGTGATGAGCAATTAAAGTTTATTGAGAATACAATAAAAGCTGCAAAAATCCCATCATTTCTACTAAACAGGAGGAAGAGTCCGTTCGACAGGCATTTAATTGGTGATGAATTGACTCTTGATACAAAACAAGTAATTGAATTTGAAAAGAAAATATACACTTGGAGAGGATTTAGACACGCTTATGGACAGAAAGTTAGAGGGCAATGTACCAGAACTTCTGGTAGAAAAGGATTAACAGTAGGAGTTATAAGGTCAAAGCAAGCGAGGGCAGCGGCAGAAAAGAAAGAAGAAAAAGGACAAAAAAAGTAAGTAATGTAAGGTGACGTGATGGGTGATCCTAGAAGATTAAGGAAAAAATATGAAGTTCCGAAGAAAAAATGGGATACTGCAAGAATAGAAGAGGAAAAAAGGATAAAGGAAAAATATGGATTAAAAAACATGAGAGAAGTTTGGATTGCAAAAGAAGAACTCAGGAGAATAAGGAGAGAAGTCAGAAAATTATTTAGCTTAGGTAGCGAATCGAGTAGAGAAGGACAAAAGGTAATTGAAAAGGCAAGAAGGATGGGCTACATAAAAAAAGAAAATATAACTATAGAGGACCTCCTAAACATCACAGTAGAAGATATTTTGGAGAGAAGACTTCAGACATTAGTATTTAGAAAAGGACTTGCGAAATCTATTAAACAAGCAAGACAACTAATTGTTCATGGTCATATAGCATTAGATGGTAAAAGAGCCAGATCTCCAGGGACCCTCGTCCCAGTATCCTTGGAAGATAAAATTTCTTTTTACAAAAAAATAAAACTTCCAGGAGAAGTAGAAAAAACGAAAGATGAACAACTGAAAGAGGCCGTAGAAAAAGTAGAACTTGGTGGTGAAGTTGCCTGAGAGAGAAAAAGGAGAAAAAATGGAAGAGGAAGCAGAAGAAAGGAAGAAAGAAAAAGAGGAAGAAAAGGAAGAGGAGAGGATAGAAAGAAAAGGAAGGCTAGGAGTAGCGCATGTTTATTCTTCGAGAAATAATACTATAATTACAATTACAGATTTATCTGGAGCCGAGACATTGGCGAAGTGTAGTGGTGGGATGGTAGTTAGTGCGGATAGAGAGGAGGGGAGTCCTTACGCTGCTATGAAAGCCGCATTTAAAGCAGCCGAAGAAGCTAAGAAAAAAGGAATTACAAGATTGTATATAAAAATAAGAGCACCAGGAGGACACAACGAAAAAATCCCAGGTCCCGGAGCGCAGGCAGCAGTTAGAGCCCTAGCAAGGTCAGGACTCATAATTGAAAGGATTGAAGATGTAACTCCTATCCCTACAGATACAACTAGAAGACCAGGAGGAAAAAGAGGTAGAAGAGTATGAAATTAGAGATAATTTCTGAAAATGATAAGGAAATAAAATTTGTGTTGAAAGAGACAACTATCTCTTTCGCGAACATGATAAGGAGATATGCAATTTCTAGAGTAGAAACATTTGCAATAGAAGACGTTACGATATACGAGAACAATACATCATTTTTTGATGAATTTATAGCTCATCGTCTTGGTTTGATACCTCTAAAAATGCCAAAGGGTAAGATAAGAAAAGATTACGAGGTCTTGTTTTTGTTAGATTGTAGCGAAGGAGGGACGATTTACTCTGGAAACTTAAAGTCTTCAGATAAAGAAATAGTTCCAGTGTCTGATAAAATACCTATAATAAAGATTAAAGACGGTCAAAGTATAAAACTTGAAGCAAAGGCAGTTTTAGGATGTGCCGCAGAACATGCGAAATGGCAACCAGGAATAGTTTCTTATTCTTATGATAATGAAAATGAAGTTCACTTTACAATTGAATCGTTTGGTCAAATGGAAGCAAAAGAAATCTTAAAAAGAGCTTTAGAAAAAATTAAAGAAGATGCAAAGGAAATTTCTGAAATAGAAGAGAAATAAAAAAAGAGAAATAAGAAAGAGGAAATGAAAAAAGAAATAAAAA
The DNA here is from genome assembly GCA_964518285.1 of Microcaldota archaeon. Classification (GTDB taxonomy): domain Archaea; phylum Micrarchaeota; class Micrarchaeia; order CABMEP01; family CAZFGC01; genus CAZFGC01. Next base: position 380 of record CAZFGC010000142.1, on the reverse strand, counting down.
ACAAGAGGGAAAAATGGAAGACAAGAAGAAGAGATAGGAAAAGAAAGGAAAAGATAGAAAAAGACAAAAGAACTAATTTTCCACTCTTTTACTTTAAACTTCTTTAAGCTTTTAATATTTTCTTTTTTACATTACTAGTGGCGAGGGTGGCAGAGAGGACAAATGCGCCAGCTTGAGGGGTTGGTGCCGTAGTGGCTGCGTGGGTTCGAATCCCACCCCTCGCATGGAGGATTCTAAATTTTTTCTAATTTTCTAATTCGCTAAAGCAAAAAGCAAAACAAAGCAAAATAAATAAAGGGAAATAAACCAAAAAATAGAGCGCCGGGTATGGGATTTTCGGATTTCTCATTCGAACCCATAAGCCCTTACGGGCACTGGCT
>CAZFGC010000141.1:0-6001 GCA_964518285.1 Microcaldota archaeon | reverse complement strand
CAGACAGTATAGATAAAATTGGAAAAAATATATTTTTCATAGAACCAACACCTTTTTTTGCCCGCATACTAGCTAACCACGAGTATGAAATTGCTTTCAGATCTTTTTTTGATGATCTAGTATCTGAGATAAAGAAGTTAGAGTTAAGAAGAGTAGCGATAGATCCTTTTTCATTTTTATTGTCCCAAGAGGTAAAGAATTTGCAGTATATTTTGCACGAAATTTTCTTTTCCTTACAAGAAAATACAAGATGTACCTTTCTTTTTACAGCTAGCGACGTTTTAGAAAAGAGAATATTGAATGCAATAGAAGAACTTTCGTATGGTGTAATCTATTTATATAGTGAAAATAGTAAAAGAAGAATATACATTAAGAAAATGCTTGGAACATCGTTAGATGATCAAAATCTATACTATGTAATTAAAGATGGGAAGATCCATATCCATGGTGTTGTGGGTGAATGAAAAGTGTAGATATATTTCTCTTAGGAGTTGCTATATTAGGTATAATATTGGCCTCAATCTTTTTAATTATATTCGTTGATTCCCTAATTTCTGGAAATTATAGTTTATATGATTACGTTTTCTCTATTTTATTTTTGGCAGCACAGCTATTTTTTATTCTACAGTTATACTATTTTATTACATCTTTTTTAGTTTCTTCATTGTTTTACAAAAAGACCGAGAGAGGTTTAGCCAGGTATACTTCTACACCTGTAGCTATATTAATCTCTACTTATGCAGAACCTTTAGAAGAGATAGAAAAAACAATAATTTCTGCTGTAAAAATAGATTACAAAAATAAAAAACTATATCTCCAAAATGATAATCAAGATAGCGAATATTATAATAACTTAAAGAAGTTGTGTAGTAGGTACGACGTTGTTCTATTTCATAGAAGTCATAGGAGAGGATATAAGGCGGGAGCTCTAAACGATGCGCTTAAAAAAATAAAAGAAGAATTTATACTATTTCTAGATGCTGATCAAAGACCAGATTCTAATATATTAAAAGATGTAATGCCATTATTTGCAGAAAACGAAAATCTAGCTTTTATACAAACCCCTCAACGAAACGATAATAACATTAAAGTAAGCGAAGTGGCTTTTGGAGCACATTTCCAACAGATTCCTTTTTACGAAATCACTCAGAAATCGAAGAGTATTTTTCAAGCATCCTTTTGTGTAGGGACGAATTTTATAGCAAGAAGAAGAGCGCTTCTTAGTGTGGGAGGGTTCGACGAAGAAAGTATTACAGAAGATTTGGCTACAGCTATGAAATTGCATCTGAAAGGCTGGGAATCTCTTTATTATGGGCTAGTTTATGTGCATGGTGATAGTCCAGAAACAATACCCGAGTATATTAGACAGCAATGGAGGTGGGCTAAAGGCACTTGGGAAGCTTTTTTTAAATATCTAAAGCTTCTTTTTGAAAAACAGTTTTTGCTGAAGTTGCATCAGTGGGTAGAATATTTTTTTGCTACTTCTTATTATTTTCTTGGATTTGCATGGATTATTTTTTTGATATTACCTTTTTTTACTTTAGCATTTGATGTTAAGCCTTTGATAGCAAAAGACCCACATTTATTTTTGTTAATATATTTCCCCTATACTATTTTTCCATGGTTCTTCTACATTCTATGTTTTAGGAAGCATAAAGGAGTAGTGCGAGGACTATTTTTGTCGCATGTGCTTCATATATTTGTCTCTCCTGCATATGTAGATGCGTTTTTTAAAGCACTTTTTTCTGTAAAGACTCCTTTTATATCAACTAAGGGAGGAAAAGAGAAAGTAGATCTTGCAAATTATTGGCCACAGATTTTACTAGTATTACTAAATTTCGTATCTATGCTGATACTTATGGTTAAAATTTTTACACTACAAGCAAACATAACCCATTTTATTGTAGGATTTTGGGCATTTATCAATTTTATTTATTTGAGTTACGGTTTTAAACTTCTTTATAAATACACTTGAATATTTTTTTGCAAATTTTTCTTCTTTTTGTTCAAATTTTAACTTTATTTTTGGAAGTGCGAAAAGAAGAACAAAAATTTAAAAATTTATATCATTAAAATTTTGTGGAACGTATGGTATCATATAAAAAACGTAAAAGAATATGGATATTATCGCTGTTGCTAATAGTTTTTTTCTGCAATAATTTTGCACAAGTTTATATAGAGAAATGTGATACCCAACTACTTACAGGTACAGAATATAAGTTAGCAAAGAACGTTGATGCGACCACAAGATGTTTGCTCATAATGGGCGTGAGTGACGTAGTAGTAGACTGTGATGGAAAGGAAATAGTAGGTAGTGAGAAATTTGCAGGTATAGAAATCTCAAGAAGTAAAAATGTAGTGATTAAAAATTGCATCGTAAAGAATTTTACATTTGGGATCTACGTAGTGGAGTCAGAAAATATTAGAATTGAAAATTCAGAAGTTAAGAACTCTAGATACGGAATTCTACTAAGTTATGCACATAATAACGTTCTTTATAATTTGAAAATAAGCAATTTATCTTATTCAGGTGTAGAACTATATTATTCCGATAACAATAAAATATCATTCCTAAACATCGAAGATTCCATGAGGTATTGTATAGATGCAATTTCATCGAATGGTAACTTACTTTCTCATTCCACTTTAAAAAATTGCAGGACTTATGGAGTATATTTAGATGATTCACGCTACAATACTATAGAGTCGATAAAATCTTTGAATAATAGATATGGAGTATCGTTAGTTTCATCTTCTAATAACGAAGTGAAAAATATTGAATCAAACGATAATAGCTATGCCGGTGTCGAATTGTATCTTAGGTCAAATAACAATAATTTAACAAATATAAGAACGATTAATAATGGTGAATATGGGGTACATATTTATAGTTCGGAAGGAAACACAATTGATTCTGTTATTACAAGAGGGAATGTGCAAGGACTTACTTTGTCCGGCGGTTCTAGCAGTAACAAAATCTCTAATGTAGATTCTTTTGAAAATAAATATGTAGGGATCCAGCTATATTCAAATAGTAATGGAAATAGAGTAAGCAAAGTGAATTCTTCAAATAATAGAGAGGCGAATGTTTTGATAGATTCTTCTGACGATAATGTTTTAGATTACATAGATTCTTATTATAGTAAATTTGGCATAAAATTAGTAAAATCAAATAGGAACAAAATTAATAATGTTGAGACAACCTCGAGTAATTATGGAATAGCTTTAGTCTCATCATCAGGGAATGAATTAATAGATGTGAAAGCGTTAAGGAATACATATGCAGGAATAGAATTATACAGCGGTTCCGAACATAATTTATTGAAGAAGATAGTTGTGATGGAAAATCAGTACGGTATGAATTTGGTGTTTTCTAGCAAAAATACGATAATGAATGTTAACTCATACAAAAATAAATGTAGTATTAATGTAATAGAATCGGTTAATTCCTTTACAGATATAATTATACCTCCTGATGAAGAAATTTATTGTAGGCCTCAGGAAGTAAAAATTAACTTTGAATTATTGAAATGCGAGGAGGAGGAATGTAAGTACTATTCTGAAGTAATGGTTACAGCTAAAAATGATATTATATTGAACTTACTTTTTTCTCCATTTTTAAAAATAATAAATCTCTCAAATGCGAAAGTTTTAGATAAATTTGGGAAAAGTTATGATTATAGTATAACTAAAGATGTTTCAGGTAGAGATTCAGGAATTTATTTGAAAGAGGGAGTAGAAAATTTGTTGGTTGAAGCACCTTCTAAAGTTAAAATTTTTAGATCTACTATTTCAGATCAAGATAAAATAAATAAAGTAATTTACTCACTTAGTTCAGAGGAGGAAGTAGAAGTTCCATCAATCATGCTACAACTTCCGCCCGAAGTCATTTCTTATGGGAAGAAGATAAAAAGTATAAAATACAAAATTGATGGAAAGGAAATAATCATAAAAGATTATAGTGTAGTAGGAGACTACATTTTGATAAATGAAAAATTAAGTTTAAAATAAAAATCAAGTTTAAAATAGCTAAAATAAGATTACCATTTTTTATCTACTCAATTACTTACCACTCATTGTTTGGTTCAATTCATTGTTTGCTTCAATTACTTACTTTATGTACTTTATTAAAATAGTCTTTGCCGGAATTGCTAAATGAAGAATTACAAATATCAATACCCCCATTATTAGCCCGATAAATGGGGCAAATATTACCCCTACTAAAAAAGGAATTATAAACAATAGTATTGGGAGTATTCTTCTTTCATATTTCGATGCGATGAATGCAGAAAGTACTGAAACAACTATTAGTAAAATCCAGTTTCCATTGCAAAGTAAGCACCACGCCCCCGTGCAATTTGTTATCAATGCTGTGCAGCTATCTTTTGTTAACTCTGTCGAAATAATTTCGAATTCTTTTCTTATTGGGAGAATACATTTTTTGTCGTAACAGAATCCTTCTAAGCAATTTGCAGTCGTATTGCAATCTCCAACTTCAGAATATTCTGTAAGTTGTGGCAGTTTACATATACCAGCATCACAATATCCTTCATCACACTCAAAAGATAAAGAGCACGGTTCTCCTAATTTAGACGCAAAATTAACCGCGAGAATTATTAAGAAAATGTATGAAATAAAAATAAATTTCCATCTAAATTTCCATCTCATATTATTCACCATATTTTAAATGTTTTGATTGGAGGAGCTTTTATGTATTGAATTAATGCTACAAGAAATATCCCAACAAATATTCCAGCTATAGGATACGTTGACAGTCCTATGAGTAAATTAACTATTGTGAAAAGCGCCCCTATCACTACGTTATTGAAGCGATACCAGCTTACTATAAATAGAGCAATTGAAATTACTATGAGGATGCCTAATAATCCATTACACAAATAGATACATCCTATCTCTCCAGGTAAACATTCATCTATTATTCCATAACATCCAAATGGATTTGAAAGTTGTTTTAAGAAGGAGTCGTATAAAAACAATCCTGTTGAAGGACTTTTTACACAGATGTTTCCTTCGCAGTAACCTTCACAACATTCACCACTGCTTGCACAATAAATTTTTCCACATTTGCAGTGACCATCTACACATGGGGCGCCACAACAATCATCGCTACTGTTACAAACTACTCCATAAGCACATTTATTTTTGTAACTTACTATTCTTCTACTCCATCCTGTAATATTAAACACTAAATCAGAGATTACACTTCTATTTCTCTCTATCCTAATTGCACCTTCACCTTCTTTTGTTGAGCCAATTTTAGAACTTTTAACCAACTCCTCTTTTTTAAAGCTCGAAACACAAACATTCTCGACACAGATTCCACTACAACATTCTTTATCAATATTGCATTTCTCTCCTAACCATTTACAATAGCATTTTCCAGTATTTACGTCACATAAATTTGTTTCACATTCATCATTACTCTTACATTTTCTACAAAATCCCGACGCTGTATCGCAGAGATAAGTTTCACAGTCTAAGTTTTCTGAGCATTTTTCACATATTCCTTTTTCGCAACGTAACGTTTCACAATCTTCATTTTTTGAGCAGTACTGACAATATCCAGTAGTAATATTACATAAATTTGTGAAACAATCGGAGTTGTCATCGCATTTTGTACATTTTTTATCTTCGCTGCATAGTAAAGTTTTGCATTCAGTATCAGATGTACATTCTTTGCATATTCCGTTAATACATAGAGATGTAGTTTCGTTGCAATCCTCATCAGAAACGCACGTAGTACATACATTATTTTTACATAACCACGTAGCGCATTCATAATGAGTAGTACATTCGTCACCAATTTCTTTTTCTCCTATCTCTATCTCTATTTCTACTTTTGCTAACGATTGCACAACCACAAGCAGAAAAAAAGCAATCACGTAAATTAAATATTTACTTTTTAGTTTCATTTTAATTTCACCGATCTTTATATTTTGATATATTTTTACTTCGTATTTTTACTTTGATTTTTTATCTT
>CAZFGC010000140.1:0-2239 GCA_964518285.1 Microcaldota archaeon | reverse complement strand
TATAGAATTCATTTCTATGAAAGAATTTTATCTCAAGCAAGTAGAATTTAAGGAAAAAATGCTAGAAATAGCAAACAAACTAAACTTTTATTCCGAAGAAAGTAGGCAAAGGCTAATAGACTGGATTAATTCTGTATCTATCGACTGGCCAATTTCAAAAAGAAGATACTACGCAACAGAAGTTCCTCTTTGGTACTGTAAAAAATGTGGAAATATAATCTTACCAAAACCCGGAAAATATTATATCCCTTGGAAAGAAAAAAGAAAGTGCAAGTGCGGTGGGGAAGCAATCGGAGAAGAAAGAGTCTTTGACACTTGGTTCGATTCTTCGATAACCCCTCTTTATATCCTAGGATACAAAAGAAAAGACTTCTACAAAAAAAGTAAAAAGCACAAAATTTGTACTCTTAGACCTCAAGGAAACGATATCATAAGAACTTGGCTATATTATACACTACTAAAGTGCTATCTTCTAACAAAGAAAGTAATATTCAAAGATGTATGGATAAACTACATGATAGTTGATGAGAAAGGAAGAAAAATGGCAAAGAGTCTGGGCAACGTCATAGACCCAAATGAAATAATAAATAAATATGGTGCTGAACCTTTAAGACTTTGGGCTGCCTTTGAAGGAGATTTAACAAAGCAAGATTTCAGATGTTCGTTTGAAAGAATTGAAAGTGCGCAAAAAACACTAATCAAGCTTTGGAATATTGCAAGATTTGCTTCACAATTTATAGATGATTTAGAAAATGAAGACAAAACTAAAGAGAAAATTAAAGAGAAAATTAAAGACGAAAACATGCCAAACACACTGAATGAAATAGTAAATGACATAGATAAATTAATGATAAAGGAAATAAATTCTCTTATTAAATACACAAGAAAAAGATATCTCAAATATGATTTCCATAACCCTTCGGTAAAAATAAGATATTTCATGTGGGAAATTCTTGCATCGAATTATTTAGAAATGATAAAATGTAGAGTTTATGATAGAAACCATGAAAAGTTTAGCGAAAAAGAAAGAATTTCCGCGATCATAACATTGTTTTATTTATTGAAAACCATCTTAAAACTTTTAGCACCCATAATTCCATTTATCACATATAAAATTTACAAAGAAATTTTCAAGGGAAACATACATTTGGAAGAATTTCCAAAGGAATTAAGTGCTAAAGATATAAAAAACATAAAAACTGCCTTTTCACTAAAACAACTCACATCTCTCAATTCAAAGATTTGGAAATTTAAGAAAGAAAAAAATATATCTCTGAATTCAGAAATAGAAGAATTTAAAATAAACAAAAGGATGAAAAGTATAGAAAAAGACATCGGACTGACCCACAAAATTAAAAACATAATTTGGAAGTAACATAATTTGGAAGTAATTTACAAATCTATTCAATTCTAACTTTATTCTATCCTCACTTTTCCTTCTATTAATTGCTTACAGAATTTATCTATATTCGCAACTTCGTCTTCAAGAATAAAATTCACGTCCTTTTTTATTTCTTCTAAAGTTGTATTCCTCAGGACAAGTTGGACAGAAGAAACTATAGGTTTGTTTATAGGTTTTCCGATTTGGCTACAAAGCCAAACATAAACTTCTTCTATCCCGTCCACTTCTCTATAAATTCTATTTGCAATTTTATGTGTAAGGAAATTGTAAATTTTTCCTATATGCGAGACTGGATTTTTTCCAGCAGCTGCTTCAGCGCTAACAGGCCTATTTAATGGAATTACTCCATTCACGCGATTTCCCCTTCCAACTTCACCACAATCAGCGTCCTCTGCAGAAGTTCCCGTTATAGAAAGATAGCATCCCTCAACCCCTTTGCCTTTTTTATCGAGAGTATTAAAATAAATTTCACATTTATATTTCATATCAAACTCTTCACACTTTTCCTTTACAAATTCTTTCATTTCTTCATAAATTTCGTCTTTCTTCCTGAAATAATCACCTTCGCTTTTCACAAAACTTTCTATGAGAGGAGCAGCTACTGTAAGTTGGATACTCCTATCTTTTCTTATTCCCATAACTTTAATATCCTCACCGAGTTCAGGATATTTTTTCTTGAAATTCATAGAATTGAAATGTTTTTCAAAAGAGAGTACTAATTTTTCAGTAGTTGATAAAGGAGCATAACCTACACATGCACTTGTATCGTTTGCTCCCAAAAATTTCTTTTTTTTCTTAAATATACTCGTCAGCTCCGCAGATCCCTTTTTCAGCTCT
>CAZFGC010000139.1:0-1982 GCA_964518285.1 Microcaldota archaeon | reverse complement strand
TTTTTTAATAATTTTAAATTTTTACTTGTGTTTTTTGTTTTTCGTTTTTTACCTTTCCTTTACTTTTATTTTGTTTTGCTTTTTCTTGTTTTGTCTGCGATAATAGATATAGAAATTTTTAAAAATTGAGTTTATTTTTTTATGCTAATTTCTGATGTAAAGAAAATTTATCCTTCTTTGGAAAGAGTTTGTGATATAATAGAAAAAGAAGAGAAAATTTCTACGCTTTTTCCCTATCAAGAGGAATGTATCTATAATTTGGACAAATCATTATTTCTATCTATTCCAACTTCTGGGGGAAAAACACTTGTAGCTAAAATTGCTGCATTAAAAAACGTTATAGAGGGAAAGGGAAAAGTAGTTTATACTTGTCCCTTAAGGGCAATCGCATCTGAAAAATATGAAGAGTTCAAAAAATTTGAAAAACTTGGAATAAAAGTTGCACTTACGATGGGAGATTATGACAGCGATGACCCCTGGTTAAAGGAATATGATATTATCATTACTACAAACGAAAAACTCGATTCATTAATTAGACATAAATCCAATTTCATAAAGGATGTGTCTCTCTTGATAGTTGATGAAATACACTTATTAGATGATGTATCAAGAGGTCCGACTTTAGAAATTGTTATCACAAGATTAAGGAGATTGTTAAAAAATCTAACCATCTTTGCATTATCCGCCACAGTCCCCAATTCTAAGGAAATAGCATCTTGGCTTGGCGCAAAGCTAATTCATTCTAACTTTAGACCTGTTCCTTTGTATGAAGGAATTTTCTTTAATGGAGAAATAATTTTCAAGGGAAAGAATCCTGTTAAAATAGATATTAAAGTTAAAGGAAGGGAGGATATAGCCCTTGCTCTTGACGCTATAAGAAAAGGTAAACAAAGCGTAATATTCGTGAATTCTAGAAAGTCTGCAGAATCTACTGCAAAAAAAGCAAGCGAATACGTAGAAAATTATTTGAGCAAAGAAGAAAAGAAAATGTTGGAAAAAATATCAAACGAAATACTCTCAGCTATTGAATCCCCAACAAAACAGTGCAAACTCCTCTCAGAACTAGTAAAAAAAGGTGTTGCATTTCACCACGCAGGACTTGTAAATGCGCAGAGAAAATTAATAGAAGACTCTTACAGAAACAACATAATAAAACTAATAGTAGCTACTACAACAATAGGAGCAGGAGTAAATTTGCCAAACTTTAGATCTATTTGCAAAGACTTAATTAGGTACGAAAATTTCGAAGCTTTTGCAATACCAGTTAGAGAATATAAGCAATGGGCTGGAAGGTCTGGGAGGCTTGGATACGATAAAGAAGGAGAAGCAGTTATAATTGCAAATTATCCTGATGAGTTCAGAAAGCTATGGAATAAGTACATTGAAGGAGAGATTGAGGAAATAGAATCTAAGCTTTCTGTTGAACCAATACTAAGATCACAAGTTTTATCGCTTATTGCTACTGAAATAAATGAAAAGAAAGAACTTCTGGAATTTTTCAAGGACACATTTTTCTTCTACCAGTATAAATCCCTATCAAGTCTGAAAGAAAAAATAGAAAGAATAATAGAGTTTTTTGAAAAGTGCAAATTCATAGTAGTAAAAGGAAATGAAATTCATGCCACAAAACTCGGTAAAAGAATAGCACAACTCTATATAGATCCTCTTACGGCAAGTAATTTTGTTGATTTTTTGATGGAATTCGAAAAATTCGAAGAAAAAGAAATAGCAATTTTACAAGCTATTTGTTATACATTAGAAATGCTTCCTTATCCGAGGATTAGAAGGAAAGAAGAAGGAAGGATACTTTCAGAATATGGAAACGTTAGAAAAATTGCAAGTATTTATTCATGCGAATATGAAGAAGAATTTCTACAAGCATTAAAGCTTGCAATTTGTTTGAAAGATTGGATAAATGAAGTAAGTGAAGATGAAATATTATCTAATTTTTCAATTCCTCCTGGAGAACTTAGAGGTAGAAT
>CAZFGC010000138.1:0-1845 GCA_964518285.1 Microcaldota archaeon | reverse complement strand
TCATGTTTGACCCAAAACAATTGCAAAAGTTAATGCAACAAATGGGAATAAAGACAGAGCAAATAAATGCTGAGAGAGTAATAATTGAAAAAGAAAATGAAAAGATAATAATAGATAACCCAAATATATTAGTAATAGAAGCAAAAGGGGAAAAAACATATCAAATTTCTGGAAGTACAAAAACGATCCCAAAAATAAGTGAAGAAGACATTAAGTTAGTGATGGAAAAAACTAATGCAAGTAGAGAAGAATGTGAAATTGCACTAATAGAATGTGGAGGGGACATAGCAGAGGCAATAATAAAACTTACAAAGGAAAAATGATAGAATGGAAATCCTTTATCCTTATTTAGCTGTCTTAATCGTAAGTGTAATCTCGTTGGTTGGGATACTTAGCTTCTTGATAAAAAAGAAAAATCTAGATAGATTTCTTGTTCATTTCGTAAGTTTTGCTGCTGGGGCTTTACTTGCTGCAGCTTTTTTCGACTTGATCCCTCAATCGATAGAGCATTGGGGAGCTAAAAGTGTTTCCTACGTCTTTCTAGGAATAATTCTATTTTTTATTATGGAGAGATTCCTTTTCTTCTATCATTGCCACAGAAAGAAATGTCCCTACCATACTTTCACTTATGTAAATTTGATAGGAGATGGAATTCATAATTTCACCGACGGGATGATCATAGCTGCGAGTTTTCTAGTAAATGTGCAGCTTGGCATCATGACTACTATCGCCATTATTTTTCACGAAATCCCTCAAGAATTTGGGGATTTCAGCATCCTCATTTATGGAGGAATAGAAAAAAAGAAAGCACTTCTCTATAATTTTGCTGTATCATTAACTGCATTTATAGGAGTAACTTTAGTATACTTCTCTAAAGATATCATTACAAATGTTAATTCTATTTTAGTACCATTGGGCGCTGGAGGATTTATTTATCTTGCAACAACTGATCTTCTACCAATTGTCCATAAAATAGAAAAGCCTACAGAAAGCTTAATTTCTTTGGGATTCGTTTTGTTAGGTGCTGCTGTGATATTATTAATTAACTTTTTCATTCGCTTTTGATATAATTTATTATCTCATCTAAATTTTTCTTTATTCCAAACTTACTAAAATATCTAATGACATTTTCCACATCTCTCCTAAGAAAGTATTCTGCTTTTGGATGGTCCTTGTTTACTCCTTGGCCTACATCTATTAAGTAGAGTTTGTCCTTTACTAGGATATTATACTCGCTAATGTCCGCGTGGATTAGATCATTTTGGTACAATTTTTTTATTTCTTCAATTATTTGATTAAAATCCTTTTCTGGATTTATAGGTCCGACATCTTTTAAAAGAGGTGCGGGGGATTCGTCTCCTATAAATTCCATGATAATCACATTGTTCTTAACAGCTATAGGTCTGGGTGCTGAAACGTTTGCTTCTTCACAGATTTTTAGATTTCTAAACTCTTTCCTTGCCCAAGCATAGACTAAGTCCTTTTTCTTCTTCTTTACACCTCTAAATCTTTTATCTCCATGGATGTATTCAAACATATTTTTGAATAAACTTGTTTCAATCATGTAAATTTTTACAGCAAGATATTTTCCTTCAGGCGTCGTTGCCCTAAATACATAAGCTTCTTTTCCTTTGGAAATCGGAAAGTCAACAGTCTTTATAATTTTTTTATTCATAAAGTAAGCTATAGTTTTGAGGACTTCCTTATCGAAAACTTCACTTTCAATTTTTTTCTTTTCTTTCTTTCTTTTTAGATTTGTTTTTTCAATTTTATTGAGCCATATATCCACAGCAATCACACTCGAAGATTTTTTAGCTGCTAATAAACTTAAAAATTTAAGCTTTA
>CAZFGC010000137.1:0-3217 GCA_964518285.1 Microcaldota archaeon | reverse complement strand
ATTCAAATTTAAAAAACAAGAGAGAAAAATTGAAAAGGCCCCAATATGTGAGCCAATCATAAAGACCGAGAATTTAAAACAGAACCTAAAACATCTGAAAGAAGTTGATCCTGAAGTTTATGAAATAATAAAAGGAGAACTTGAAAGACAAAGAAATAACCTCGAATTAATAGCGTCAGAGAATTTTCCATCTCTAGCAGTTTTAGAGGCCCAAGGATCTGTGATGGGAAATAAATATGCTGAAGGATATCCTTCTAATAGATACTACGGTGGATGCCAATTCATGGACATAGCAGAGAATTTAGCGAGAGAAAGAGCAAAGCTTTTGTTTAAGGCAGAGCATGCAAATGTCCAGCCTCATAGCGGAACTCAAGCAAATATGGCAGTTTATTTTGCAGTTTTAAATCCAGGAGATACAATTATGGGAATGCATCTATCACATGGAGGACATCTTTCACATGGACATCCAACGAGCTTTTCTGGGAAGTATTATAAAGTAATACCGATAGGGGTCAGAAAGTCAGATCAACTTCTAGATTATGATGATATAAGAAGAAAAGCAAGAAAATATAAGCCTAAGCTTATCGTCGCGGGTTCATCTTCCTATTCTAGAATTATAGACTGGAAAAAATTTAAAGAAATATGTGATGAAATTAATGCATACCTTTTAGCTGATATTGCACACTATGCAGGATTAATAGCAGCAGGTCTTTATCCTTCTCCGATACCGTATGCAGATTTTGTAACGTTTACAACTCACAAAACCCTTAGAGGACCAAGAGGAGCAGTGATACTATGTAAAAAGAAATACGCGAATTTAATAGATAAAACAGTATTTCCAGGAATGCAAGGTGGCCCTATGATGCACACTATAGCTGCAAAAGCAGTTGCATTTAAAGAAGCAATGACTGAGGAATTCAAAAATTATCAAGAAAATGTGCTTAAAAATTCAAGAACCCTCGTAAAAGAACTAGCAGAAAGAGGCTATAAGATTGTATCTGGCTGGACTGATTGTCACATGTTTTTGATTGATCTAACATCTTTAAAAATCTCAGGTCTTGAAGCCCAAAACCTTCTTGAGCAAGCTAACATTACCGTAAACAAAAATTCTATCCCATTTGACAAAAGGCCTCCTAACGAAACTTCTGGAATAAGAATAGGAACCCCTGCTGTAACAACTAGAGGAATGAAAGAAAAAGAAATGATAGAAATTGCAGATATGATCGATACTCTCTTAACACATAGAGACAAAAAAACAATATCAGATGTCAAGGCTAGGGTAAAAGAACTAGTCAAAAAATTTCCTCTTTATCCCGGGCTAATCTAATAATCTAACTGAAATAATTTTTAAAACTTTCCTCATCTTTTATCGTGAAAAAAATAAAAGGATCGATTGCATTCGGAATAATGGACGGAATAGTGACCCTTTTTGGAATTTTATTAGCTATGCTTGCTGTTCAAGCTGATCAAAAAGTAATTTTAGTTGCAGCAATCGCTGCTGCAATTGCAGATAGTACTGCAAATGCTTCAGGATACCATGTATCTGAAGAAGCAAATAGAAAAAGCCATGCCACCGCATTAAAGTCTTCTATTTTTTGTTTTTTTGCAACTTTAATTGTGATGTTATTTACACTTTTACCAGTTTTAATAATCCAACCTCCTTTATCGATTTATCTCTCTTTTTGCTTAGGTGTTTTAATTTTATTTATGCTGGGGGTATATATTAAAAGCTGGAAAGTCGGAATCGAATATATCGCAATAGGAATTTTCGCAGGAGTGATTTGTTATTTAATAGGAAAGATATTGTAGAAGTGAAAAAGTGGAATACTGCAAAATGAAAGTTAATGAAGTGCTTGAAAAACTTTCTGTCTCGGTGAACGGATTAAATAAACAAGAAGTTGAAAAAAGATTGAAAATTTATGGTGAAAATTCAATAAAAGAAAAAAAAGCAACCGCTTTTGAGATATTTCTTTCACAATTTGTAAATCCTATCGTTTATACTCTTTTTGGTGCTTCGGTCATAAGTTTGTTAATAGGAGAATTACAGACTACTATAATTATTTGGGTAATAATATTTTTAGGTGTAATTTTATCTTTTTTTCAGGAGTATAGGTCAGTTAAAGCGATTGAAAAGCTAAAAAAGTATATTACTTTTTCATGTAGAGTCTTAAGAGATGGAAAGATTGAAAGTGTAGACTCTAAATTTATTGTCCCGGGAGACATCGTTTTGTTAAGCACTGGAGACAGGGTTCCTGCTGATTTGAGAATTATAGAAGAGGACAATCTTTTAATAGATGAATCAATACTCACTGGAGAGCACTACCCTGTAAAGAAGACTTCCGAGAAAATAGAAAAAGTAAGTATACCACAAGAAATGAAAAATATCGCATTTGCAGGATCGATAGTAAAAGAAGGAAAGGGGAAAGGAGTTGTTGTATCAACAGGTGAAAATACTTATTTCGGAAAGACAGCGATGCTTCTTACTATAAAAGACGAAAGTGAGTTCCAGACGGAGATGAAGAATTTTAGCAAAGTTCTTCTAAGGGCAATTTTGATATCTGTGTTTTTTGTTTTTGTAGTTAATGCAATTTTAGGGCATGGATTATTTACTTCTTTACTATTTGCGATAGCTCTTGCAGTAGGTTTAATTCCAGAACCTCTTCCATTTGTCATTACCCTTTCTTTGACTAGGGGATCTTTAAAGCTTGCTGAAAGGGGAGTAATCGTGAAGAGACTTTCTGCTGTAGAAGAACTTGGAAACGTTGATTTAATTTGCTGCGACAAAACAGGAACTTTAACAGAAAATAAAATAATGGTAAAAGATTATTTTGACATCGATCTAAAAAGAGACAATAGATTGATAATCTATTCGTCGTTATGTAATTCAGCTATTATTCACAAGGGAAAAATTTATGGAAATCCAATAGATGTTGCAATCTTAGAATATGCAAAACAAAATATTAATTTTAATGCTATAAGTGAGTTTAGAAAAATAGAAGAAATTCCATTTGACTACGAAAGAAAAAGAATGAGTGTGGTAGTTGAAAATATTAAAGAAAAATCAATATTAATGATAGCAAAAGGATCCCCCGAATCTATCATAGGAATATGTTCTCATATATTCATTAACGGTAAAAAAATAAAACTTAATGAAAAGAATAGAGAAAAAATAATTGAAAAATACAAAGAATTAAGCGAAAGAGGATTAAGAACTATC
>CAZFGC010000136.1:0-2618 GCA_964518285.1 Microcaldota archaeon | reverse complement strand
CGCGGGTATTTATTCTGGGGAAGGCGATTTTTCTGAAGATGAGTTTGTTCGTGTTATTGGGGAAGTATTTTATTCAAACGGAAACTTAAAAATAAAGATCGAAAAAATTGAAAAAGAAAGGTACGAAAATATAGATATCTTCGATTTTATCCCTTCAAGTAAAAGAAATATAGAAGAAATGGTTAAGGAACTTTACGAAGTAATAGAAAGTGTAAACGATGAAAATTTGAAATCTCTGTTAAAGAAAGTTTTCACTGAAGAATTTGTAAAAGACTTTAAGATGTGTCCAGCAGCTATTTATTATCATCACAATTATCTTGGAGGATTGATAGAACATACTCTTTCAGTAGTAAAAATTTGTGAAACTATTTCAAAGATTTATGAATTGAATAGGGATCTTTTGATAGCTGGTGCCCTTTTGCACGATATAGGAAAAGTAAGAGAATATTCTTGGTTTCCAAAAATTTCAGTAACGGTGGAAGGGGGATTTTCTGGACATTCTACCCTTGGAGCACATATACTTAGCAAGATAATTCCTCCAGAATTTCCGGAAGATTTAAAAATAAAACTTTATCATATGATTCTAAGCCATCACGGTGAAACGGAATACGGTGCTGTTGTTCCTCCAAAATTTAAAGAAGCTTATGCTCTTCACTTAGCAGAATACTTAGACGCAAAGTTGAAGAGTTTTTCTGAAGAAGAGGAAGAAATTAAAAAAGAAGGAAAAGGAAGTTGGGAATATTCAAAAAAATTGAGGAGATATATTTATAGAGATTTATAGATAGGTGATTTTATGAAAAAGGAGAAAGAAGAAAAAAGAGAAAAAGAAGAAAAGGAAATTGAAAATTTGGAAGATTTGCCCGGGATTGGACCTGCTACTGCTGAAAAGTTAAGAGAAGCAGGATATGACAGTCTTGATAAAATAGCTGTTGCTTCTCCATACGAAATAGCAGAGATTGCGGAAATAAGTGTTGAAGCTGCAAAAAGAGCAATAAACGAAGCTAAAAAATCTAGTAAATTTAAATATGAAACTGCTACAGAAGTTTGGGAAAGAAAAAAACAAATGAAGAAAATTACAACTGGGTCTAAAGAGTTAGATAATCTTCTGGGTGGAGGAATTTCTACGCAGGAAATTACAGAGTTCTTTGGAAAATACTCTAGCGGAAAATCTCAGATTGCTTTCCAGCTTAGTGTTAACGTTCAACTTCCTCCTGAAAAAGGAGGTCTGGAGGGAAAAGTGCTTTTCATAGATAGCGAAGGAACTTTTAGCCCAGAAAGAATAAGACAAATGGCTGAAGCTTTAGGCCTAGATCCAAAGCGAACTCTAGATAATATTTTTGTCTGCAGGCCAACAAACTCTGATAATCAAATATTAATCGTAGATAATGCAGAGGAATTAATAAAAAGGGAAAATATAAAGTTAATCGTTGTTGATAGTTTAACTTCTCATTTTCGAGCAGATTACGTTGGAAGAGGGGCACTTGCAGATAGACAACAGAAATTAAATAAACATATCCATTCTCTTCTAAAACTTGCGGAGAAATACAATTTAGCAGTTGTTGTCACAAACCAAGTAATGGATAATCCCGCAATAATGTTTGGTGATCCAACAACGCCGATAGGAGGGCATATCTTAGCACATGCTTCAAATTCAAGGGTATATTTGCGAAGAGGTAAGGACGATAAAAGGATTGCAAGACTTGTTGATAGCCCCAGCTTACCTGAAGGGGAGTGTGTTTTTAGAGTAAAACCAGAGGGAATAAGAGATTAGAGTATAGTGAAAAAAATGGAAGAAAAGATTATGTTAAATATCTGTAAATTACATAATTCGATTACTACAGTACTTCCCACTGTCGCAATAATTCTTTTCGCTATCGCGGGTGTTGTTTTCTTATTTGCAATTCCACTAGCCATTCTAGGATGGTTTTTTAAGCAAGGAAAAACACAGGAACAAGATCCTTATGCATACAAACTTTACAATTTTGGAATTATAGGGTTGATGATTTTTGGTGCGACTGTTGTTCTTGCAGTTTTAGCGCTCATTTTTTATATAATCACTCCTACACTCCTAAGCATTTTAACTGGAGTTCCTCTAGAATTCTGTTAAAATTTAAATTCTTTAAATCTTAAATCTTTAACTTTCTTAACTTTTCTATTCAATGAAGCTTGAAGGCAGGATAATGGGATACGTTGACCTGAAATCCAAAGGATAATGATATTATGCAAATTTTATGTTGATCCTGCAGCTGGAGTAAGTAAAGAGTATGCGCTAACAATTGCCCGCGAAGTCTTCTATTGGAACCTGGACAGATGTGTGGACCATGAAGCCAAGGATAGTAAAAAACCTGAGGCGAAACTTTTCAAAATAAAAGGAAATTACGTTTGGTTGCATCTGATACTGCTTTCTCGCTTCTTGTAACTTCATATTTCAGTGATTACAACTAAAATTCGATTGAATTGAATTTTCAATTTGATATTAAATTAAAAATAAAAAAACAAAAAATTAGAAAAAATTTGGAGATTTCGAAATAGATTTCAATTAGATTTTTACTTTTCCTTTTTCTTCTTCTTTTTCTTTGCCATTCTTCTCACCTTAAAAAAAATAAAAAAAATAATAA
>CAZFGC010000135.1:0-2651 GCA_964518285.1 Microcaldota archaeon | reverse complement strand
TTTTTAAGTAAACAAAATAAAGATAATCTGCTAATGCTTTCTCTAACTCTGCTACATATACTATTTCGTCATCAATATTTAATGGTTTATAACCTGTAAACGCTTCTTTTTTAATCTTTCTATAAATAAGTTCAGTATTAAGAACAGAAAAATTTCTTGTAATTCTTGTAGTAGCAGAAGTTATAGCATATACTGTCTCAGGAATGATACCATAGTAAGACAATGCCGTCTCAAAAGAAATATAAGATGGAGCATAAACTCTATTTGCTATAATCCACATTGAAACTTTTTTGTTTTTAAACATATACAAATTATTCCGTAATCTTACAAAAATACCCTTTTTAGTATATCGCCAAATTATCTTGCGAACAGACCCGTCAGTTAAATTAGCGTATCTTTTAATATCAAGTGGAGTAAAACATTTAAGTTGAGAAAGTTTTTCCTCTAATTCGATTAATTTCATTTTTATCCCTCTTTTGTCCTATTTTTGAAATGGATATAAAATGATGGTTTAAAAGTCAACTGCAAGGAACAATTTTTTCTATGATTTGAATTTGTGAAGAAAAATCAATCTTTATTATAATTTTTTCTAAAACCTTAAAAACTTTAAGCCCCAGGCTTCCCAATCCGCAAACGACGGAAAAAATATGGGCTTCAAAATAGCCCAAATTAATAAAAAAGGGCTTGCCAGGGGCTAAGTGTTCTAAAAAAACTTCAAAGAAAATTTTTCTTCACTTTTTTCTTTTATGAAAATTCTTAAATTGTTTCTTTGCAAAAATAGTGCTATTTTTATGCCTTTAATTATCCGTTTAGCGTTACGCCTTTTGGATAATTTAAAACTTCTCTTTTAGCCATCGTTTAAAAAATATATCTATAAATATATATTTTGTATCATTTTTTTCAACAATTTCTTTTTCAAGTAGCGCCTTTATCGCTTTCTGCACAGATGACGCTGAAGACAGATTGTACTTTTTTATAAATTCGTTACTAAAAATCTCAGGTGTATCTTCCTCTTTTGCTAACGAAATCAAAAGCCGTTTTTGCATCTGTGTAAGATTATCCCATAGGTTCATATAACTGCTTGCTTCATGATAAAAGATTTTTCCTATAGCAACTTCAACAATTTCTTCTGTAATTTTTTTGTCTTCTGCTTCTTCCCAAATAAAGTGACAAAGCATCTGAGTGTAATATGGATGGCATTCTGTTATTTCAAGAATCTTTTCAATTGTTTCTTTATTACACTCAAATCCTCCTGATTTAAACTTCTGTTCAATAAAAGT
This sequence comes from Microcaldota archaeon, assembly GCA_964518285.1. Lineage (GTDB taxonomy): Archaea > Micrarchaeota > Micrarchaeia > CABMEP01 > CAZFGC01 > CAZFGC01. The sequence continues at coordinate 1,371 of CAZFGC010000135.1, read as the reverse complement.
ATAAAACTCTTCTTTTTTTATTTTTCCTAAAAGAAAGTGTTTGCCACTTTTATAAAATGGTCTGTTTGGATTATTAAAGAGGTTGTCCATCATATGACGTTTACTTCCCATAAATATATAACTCACATTATGATGTGTCTGAAAAACAGAACGCATCTTTCTTTCGATTTCGTCGTCTCCATAATTTGCAATTTCTTGAAACTCATCAAATACAACAACTGCTTTTTTATTTTCTTTATTTGCTTGCTTATGCGCTGCTTCAAGTAAATCGTCTAAAATTGGACCAGTTGGTCTTAATCTATCAAAATCAAACTCAAATTTCCACTCATTTTTAGTTGTAACTACAATCTTTGGGATAATTCGTGGTATAAGATCTCTTATGGTTTGTAAAATTGTTTCCTTTTTCCCTTTTAATCCCTTACTTATTCCTAATGCGTATTGTTCAACAAATTTCTGTTTAGTTATTGCCGGGTAGAGGTCTATATAAAATGTTAAAAATCCTTTTGCTCTTCTTAAAACTTCCTTAATTAAAGAAGTTTTTCCATATCGTCTTGGAGAAAATATTATAACATTTTGTGAATTTTCTATATCACGAAGAAGTTCTCTTATTTCTTCTTCTCTATTACAGAAATACTCACCACTTACTTCTTCACCATAGATGAACGGATTTTTTCTCTCTTTATTGTTTTTCATTCGTTTGCAACTTTTTATTGAATACTATGTATTACAATTCCTGTTTTGTCAAATCTTAGTTAAATTATACAAAATCTAACCACTATGTGTCAACAAAAAAACAATTTTACTATTCAACTAAAAAGATAAAAGTTATATTTTAGTATTTTCCTTTTATGATAAGCTGTAATGCAAGTTTTATAAGAAAACAAAGAAGTTATTTTTGAAAATTATACATAATTATTTACACGAGCTTGCCCGGGGGCTAGGTAATTACTTACTATATAAGCAGATACGCAAATAGCAGAAAAAGGGGGGAAACAGACTAAATTACCGAAAGTTGCTCAAAAGTCTGAAAAATCATTTATTGATGTTAACTACTATGATAACCACCCAAAAACTTTTTACACCTTGAAAAACCGCTTGCATTTTTCAATTCTGTTATTTACAAAATTATTCCAGCATTTTTCCCATCTCTGTAGACTTACATTAATGTTAAAATAAATTACATCCATCATCAATTTTTTTTTACAGCTCAAAAAAATATCTTTTTATCTTTTGTGACATTAATATTCTTCTTTTTCCTAAAAATTGGTCATAACTTGACACATCCATGTTTATTATATCATAAGGAATACAGTGTATTTCTAAATTCTTTTTTAACTCTTCTTCTGAAGTTATTGCACCATACTTTAATTT
>CAZFGC010000134.1:0-2108 GCA_964518285.1 Microcaldota archaeon | reverse complement strand
ATTTCACCGGAAATTCTAATTTCCCTCCTCCTAAAACTTTGCCATCAAATTGAAACTCGTAAAAATCGTTTACTTTTTCTATCTTTTTATCCTTTATCATTAAATTAATATCCCCTACATTAATTATCTCTCCTACTTTTTTCTTTTTTTGTTTTAATGAAACAAAACCCCTTTTACCGAAATGTTCAGGTTCATATTTAATTATGTGGAGCCATTTATGCTTATGAGAACCAGCGTATCCTCTTCCTCCTTTGCATCCTTTTCCTCTTCTTTTTTTAGTATTGCCTGCCCCCCAAGTCCTAGATCCTAAATACTTTTTGTATTTTTTTTCGTGTCTTCTTACCATTTCACATCATCCTCTTTATTAACTCGTCGATATTTTTTCTCTCACCTAAGTCCCCTTTGGGGTAGTGAAGGCGTATAGTTACCCCTTTTCTAGGTGGTGATAGTCTAAAAGGTTTTTTTTGCATTTTTCCAGATTTTATATCTTCTAACATTTTAATAGCTTCTTCCTCAGTAAGTCTTTTGTTTCCCTCTTTTCTACCCCTTTTTTTTATTAGTTCGAAAAGTAAGTTTTCACTTATTTCCCCCCAAGTAATATAGTCTTTGCACTTCTTGAACATGCCTATGAAAGAGGGATTTTCTTTTACAACAATGCAATGATGTTTTTTGTGTAATTTTAATAATTCTAAAGTTTTTTTAATGTCCCTCCTTACTCCAACCCTTCCTCTTAATCTAACAGCTGCGATTAATTTTTCCATTTTATTCACTTAACCGCATCTTATGTAAATTTTTTATAGCTTCCAATGTTGCGTAAGAAGTATTTAATCTATTTTCAACTCTTCCAAACGCTTTTGTCCAGACATCTTTTATCCCAGCCATTTGAAGTATTTTTTTGATAACTGGATTTGCTACAATTCCAGTGCCCTTAGGAGCAGGTTTCATTATTACTTTAACTCCAGAATATTTTCCAATAGATTTTGCAGGGATTGAATGAGCTTCGTTACACTTACATTCCCAAGATCCGCATCCAAGAGCTGTCTTAATTATAGATAATTTTGCATTTTTCAATGAATCTTCAATACTTGGCCTTACTTCATCTCCTTTTCCGACACCTACTCCTATGTATGATTTCCCATCACCTATAACAACTATTGCTCTATACTTTTGTCTTCTTCCGGAATCAGTCATTTTCTGCGTTGATCTCAATTCTATTACTTCTCCCTTTAAATCTTTTAGAAGAAAATCAACTATTTCAGGCTCTAATATCGGTTTTCCTTCTTCTAGTATTTCATCTATCGATTTAATATCACCATTTTTTACTTTCCTACCTAGCTCTGTTTTTGGTACCCAAGAGCTTACGTCTTTACTTACATTTTCAATTTTTATTTTTCCCCTTAATTTCATTTTTATCCCCTACCACTCTCTATTATTTTCTCTTTTATAGATTCAAATATTTCGGGTAATCTTTCAACATCAATTTTGTTTTTTATATAATCACCAAATTTTTTTACTCTTTCCTCCTCACTTAACATTTTAAAATAATTCGCTATGTGCTCACCTCTTATTCTTCTTTCATCTACCTCCTTTGTTTTTATTTCTATGAAGTTTTTGGCTCCATTAGCAGCAGCAAATATATAATCTCCTTTTGATAATCCTGCATCTACAATTGCATTTTTTATCTCTTTTTTCTTTGCTTTCATTCCACATAGCATCCCAACTAGGTATGAAGTTGGAAGATTTGCTCTCGATGGCCATCCAAGTTTTTTTAATTCATTTGAGTTAGCGCTGCAAATTGTAATATCTCCAATTTTTCCAGGAACTATGATTTGGGCTATTATAGACCTATTCGATTTTCTAACTACTAGTCTAGGAATACCACTTTTCAAGAGAGCTATTCTTTTTCTATAGTTTGTTAGGTATTTCCTTCTTCTTTTTAGGGGAACCTTATATTTTGGTCCAGTTGCAGCAGGCATGTTATCATCGTTTTCTATAGTTTTTTGTAGTTTTCTTTTACATAAGCTATAAGGTGGGATTTATCTTTTATTTCATTACCTTTTATTTTTAAGTATAATTTTCTATAGTCGTGAATAGAATATTCTTTTCTT
>CAZFGC010000133.1:0-4623 GCA_964518285.1 Microcaldota archaeon | reverse complement strand
TAAAGAGAAGAATACATGTAATAGATGAAAGGTTGAATGAAATAAATAAAAAATTGGTAATTGCTAGATCAGCGCGTAACAAAGAAGAGATTAAAAAACTTAGAATTCAGCAAAAAAACTTACTTAAAGAAAGAAAAAATCTTGAAAAATTACCAGAATTGTATAAAAAATTAGTAGTATACACAGCAGATGGAATGAAGTTAAATTATAGTTCTTGTTACTCAGTATATAAAGAAGTCATAAGGATAAAACAGGAAATCCTACAGAGAAGAATGAAAAGAGAAAAAGTAAACATAGAAAATATGTTGGATAGAATAAGATATCCGAATTCCTTATTGAATCCTATAGCAAGAGCACTTATCTCTTGTTATGATGCAAAATACGCAGAAATAGGAAAAGCTATAACAAAAATTACAGACCCAAAAGTTTGGAGGAATTTGCCAGAAACCCTTAGAAATGAGTATTTGGAATGCATAAACCCAGTTAAAAAGAAGACTGAAGAAGAAAGGGTTTATGGAATACTGAAGGTCTTAAGTAAGATAGATCCTGAAGAGGCAAGAAAAATAGCAGGGAAGATTTATGAAATAGACAAAGATATTGCACTTCTTGAGGATCATTTAGGTATAAGAGGTCTTGGGATAGTTGGGGAAATTAACAAGACAAAGGAAAGAATAAAGAACGAAACACTTGAAAAGCTAGGGATGAATAGAAAAGATATTGAAAATGAAATAAAAGAATATGTTGAAGGAAAAAGGAGAGAAATTAATGAAGGGGCGCTTAGAATAATGGAAGAAATTGATAGAGGAAATTTTGATATTGCTTTCGAGGTAATAGGAGAAAGTAGAGGAAGATATTTGATAGAGGATACGATTAAAAGGTCAATTTTAAGAGCTTATGAAGATAGTATATCCATAATTTCTAAGAGAGAATATTTCTATCATAAAGGCGATGAAAATAAGTTTTCTGAGGTAGGGCAGCCACATGCAGCTGAAGCAATAATCTCAGCTACTCATGAAATGGAGGAAAGGAGATTTTTAGCTAGCAAGTTAATAGAAACTACGGGAGATTACACTGCAGGGTATCCTTGGATTTATGATGAAGATTTTGATAAAGCAGTTAGTTTATACAAAAAAGAAATGATAAAGGAGAGATTTGGAAGGGAGTGGATATCTAGCATTCCTGAAGAAGAATCCAACATAGAGAAAGCGCATTATTTGCAATTAATTGGAGAAGAGAAGAAGGCAAAAGAAATTTGGAATGAATTGTTCAAGAAATATAATTTTGACGAAAGAATAGCAGATGTCTTAATTACTAACTACTTGAGAAATATCGATGACCCACGTTTTACTAGGGAAATTGAAGAAATTTTACTTGGAACTGATGAATCGATAAACGAATATTTAGAAAGTTATCATTTAAATAGAGTTTCAAATGCCTTCGATAGAGATTTCGAAGATTTTGACGAAGCAAGAAACGAAATAAGAAGAAGTTTTGAGGATCTTGCTTCAGAAGAAGATAGAGAAAGATACAATGAAAGGAGGAGAAGACTAGAGAATATAATCAATGAAATAGTGGGATGAATGAAAGTTAAGAATATTTTGTTATTTATAACATTCGCACTTTTCTTTATTTTTGGATGCATTAGAATTACTAAAGATTTGGGCACGCTCGTAGAAAGAAAAAATATTACAATGACCCCTGAACGGACACTATATGATTTTTCTCATTGCCAAGCGTTTATTTGTGATAGTAAACCAGGGATCCTTGAAGCAGTTTTATTTTGGAAGGAGCCAAAATTCAAACTTAAGGAATGTAAATTTCAAAATTTCGATCCAATGAATAAAAAAGATGTAGAAGAGTTGAAAAAAATGCTCTACGCAGATTCAGGAAAGCATGTAAAAGAAGTAATGTTTGGTATAGGACCTAGTTTGGCGACTGGAGATGAAGCACAAAGATTTTGTGGATCTATAGGATTTGTAATTCATGACCTTGGAGGAAACAGAACAGAGGATCCATCTACTATAAATAAAGACTGGTTGAAACCATTTTTAGATAGTGAAATAATACCAATGCTCCTATATACTCCTCGAGAACATAGGTTCAATTTTTCAAGAGACCTCGCCAAAAATATCTCGAAGATAGATGGTCCAGTCATACTAGCACTAAGGGATTACACCACTTCTTCTCTATCTCCATTCAACATAAAAAATTATGAAGAAATTAACAATTCTTGCAAAAAATGTTTAATCTCATCTTATATTCAATATAATGAAACGACACAACTTGAAACACATAATACTACTCCAGGGATAGCAGCAGGAACAAAAGTGATAGATTATATAGATATAGTGACCTATGAAATCAGTTTGAATGACTTTGGGTGTGATAAATACGAAGCTCTTGAAGCAATGATGAATTTTTCTGAATACATTCTTGATAACTATATGAAGCCTACTATAATTGTTATTAATGTAACAGAAGATGCGAATTGTACTGAAAGGAAAATAGCTGAAAGTTTCGATTACATTCTCTCAAGCATCCCATTTTTGTCGCAAGTTGGAGTGATAGGAATTGCACATTATGACCTTGCATGGTTTTTCAGGGATAATGGGGCTCCAAAGGCAGAACCTTTCAATGCATGGTTTGCAAATTGTAGGCATTATTATACAGCGCAAGAAGCTGAAAAAGTAAGAAAAGTTGCTGCGATTTATCCTATTGGGAGAGATAAGTTCTTATCGCTTTGTCCTGCACTTTTTCCAGTATCTGTGGAAATGATATTGAAATGTGAATATTTGAATATATCAAATGTAGAGCCAGCAGATCTTAACGAATCTTTTGAGCCAGATCTATTATTTCCTCCAAATCTAATAGATGGAGATTTATCACGCATTGAAAAGACAAGTATAAGAGCACTAGACGGATATGAAAAAGTATGCGAAAGATGGTCATCTCAGCTTAGAGAATTTACATCCCATTATCAATTCGATTATGCATTCGTTAGAGCGGTTGTTTGGAAAGAAAATAAATTTGTTTCCCATACGGAATACGCAAATATCCCTCCTTTGAACCCACGTGAAAAAGTTGATAAGTATTGCGAGAGATATAGCAGTGTTAATTATTTAATTTGTAATGGTGTTGAAAGATTGAAATATTATTATGATTTAGGGGTTAATACAACGAACACACTTAATAATAGTGGCTATCTAACCAAGCAATATTTCCCATATTATCTTTCTTATTATGGATACAAAAACGGAATATCAGCTTTTAATCAATTAATCGAAAGTTACAAAAGATGTATAGATAATGAAAATGCACAGAAGCAGCAGAACAAAGATTATCAGCCGAATTATGACGGATGTATCAACTCACGCTCACATTTTGGTGATCCGGAGATATTGAAAATTTTCAGCGATACAAATACAATAAGAGAATTATGTTTCAAGAATAAGTTTATTGGAACTTCAGAAACACCACCATGGACTGACAGCTTCAAAGAAAATCTTACTTCTCCACTAAAGAATCCAAAGTGTATCGTAGATTTCAACGAAAACATGGGAGTTTATTGGAATAGTGGATTAATCCTAAAAGATGAAAGTGAAAACAGGGATGTATTTTCTGCAACAAATGGAACTGTGACAGAAATAGGAGAATCTCCAAGATTTGGGAAATATATAATCATAAGCTACAGAAATTATGTGATTAGATATTCAGGATTGTCTCAAATATTAGTTAGTAAAAACGACAAGGTTAAGGAAGGGGATAAAATAGGGGAAACGACAGATTTTTTAAGATTTGAAATATGTGATGACAGCAATCAAAAATGTAAATTTTCTTTAGTAGCTAAAATAAAAGATAGAAAATTTTTAGATCCCAAAGGAGCATTGGGAATAAAGTGTGGATAAAATGACAACTCCGTTTGAGAGTTTGTTTGAAGTAGGTAAAGGAATAATAGCAAGATATCTTGGAGGAACCGAATGGATAAAAGCTTGTATAATATCCTTGTTTATATCCGCAGGTGTCGTGGGGTTGATATATCTTTTAGCAGCAATTTTCCAAAGTGAAAGATTAAAAGAAAGGGGGAAAGCAGAGTTTAATGAATTGCTTTTATCTTTAACAATTTTTGGTGTTGTAACCTTCACTTTGGCAATTCTTTATACAGTGACAATTTCTATCTCTCCAGCAGGTAATAACTACGTTGAAAGTGCGAAAAAATTCTTTTACGATCCTCCTGGAGGTATATTCTATCTCTCTTATAGGTCAGCTTATAGTTTGCTCTCTCAAGTAAGTATTATATCTATAATTTCTACAGCAGAAGTAAATTTTTTTAAATATCTCACAGCAAGTTTGGATTTATGGAGTAAATTAAAAGCTACAGCTATAATAGGAGCTCTGCTTCCGGAAGCAGCGGCAGTAATTGTAGGAATACACCTAGCTCTGAAAGCTATTTCAGAATTTGTAAATGTGTCTTTTGCACCATATGCTTCACTTAACGTTCTAGTGGATCCGTTAGAAGATTTGTTTTCAATTTCAATAATAAATTCATACATTGCATATGCACAGTATACTCTTATAGATTTTTTGAATTTTATTTCATTGAGAACTTTGTTGCCATTAGGATTG
>CAZFGC010000132.1:0-6549 GCA_964518285.1 Microcaldota archaeon | reverse complement strand
TATCCTCACTCTTGAAATTATTTCTTTATTTAATTTTCTAATTTGATCTAGGATATTTTTTCTTTCATTCTTTATTTCTAGCATATGTCTTTCTAGAGGGTCATTCAATTCATCCAATCTTTCCACCTTTCATAAACTTTTCTAGCATTTTTTGCAATCCTCTATCCCTTTTAATTCTTTCATAGAATTTTTTCATTTTTAGAAAATTGTTTAGCAATTTTTTAACGTCTTCTCTCTTTACTCCAGAGCCCATTGAGATCCTATCAATTCTTTTATTATTTTTCAAAACTAATTCAGGATTTTTTCTTTCTTCTTTCGTCATACTTAGTATTATACTTTCGTATTTCTTCATATTTTCCTCACTTTCTTCGATGAGTTCCTTAGGCAAATCTATTAATCCAATACTTTGGGCAATGCTTCTTAATGGACCCATCTTTTTCATGCTCTTCAATTGATCGTAGAAAGTCTCTATATCTAGTTCTCCTTTCATTTCTTTTTTTTCTACTCCTACTTCTTTCATTTTTTTAATTAAACTTTCAAAGTCAGGAATTCCCAGCAATCTTCCAACATATTTTTCAGGATTGAATTCCTCTAGGTCATCCATTTTTTCTCCGGTACCTATGAATAAAATTTTTGATCCTGTTGCAGCACAAGAAGAAATCGCGCCACCACCCTTTCCACTTCCATCCATTTTCGTAACTATAATTCCAGTTATTCCTATAGCATTATTAAATTCTTCAGCTTGCTTTTTTGCAATCTGACCTATATCAGCTGAGACTACAAGTATTCTTTCATCGGGGTTAAGATAATCATTTACTTTTTTTAATTCTTCAATTAATTCTTTATCGAGAGCACTTCTTCCAGAAGTATCCACTATTACTACATCTCCCTTTACTTTCTTTAATCCATTTTCCACTATTTTCCAGGAATCTAAATTTTTTTCACCGTAAAATTCGAAACCTACTTTCTCAGATATTTGTTTTAGCTGTTCATAAGCAGCAGGTCTTGAAGTATCGCAGCAAATGGCACTAACAGTTAAACCCCTTTTCATAAAATATCTTGCGAGTTTTCCTACCGTAGAAGTCTTTCCACTTCCGTAAAGTCCGCACAGCATAATTTTTTGTTTCTTCAAATCTAAAGTTCTTCCTTTTCCCATTATATTTACTAATTCATCATAGACAATTTTTGCAACATGTTCATTCATAGTCATCCCAGGAAGTGGTTTTTCTTTTAGTGCTCTTTCCTCTATTCTTTTTGAAATATCTCTTACTATATTAACATTTACATCAGCCATTAACAATGCTTTTTGTATATCTTTAACTAAAGATCTTATAGAAGATTCATCGATAACTTTCCCAGATAATTTGGAAATCGCATCTCTAATTAGTTTTCCGAAATCCATTTTTTCACGGTTGCAGCCATTCAATTTCATAATATTGATATTTACTTCCAGGAAGATCTATTCTTTTTACATGATAATATGTTATGCTTGATTCTCTATCAGATATTGCCAGAAGCAGGTCAAGACCTATTTCAGTTGCTGCATTTATTGCTTCAGCAAGTTCAAATCCTCCTATTGTCTCATTTTCGCTTAGCGCAAGGACAGCATAGCTTGGGTCGCTATTTTCAGGATTTAAAACAATATTATTTTTTCTATGATAAGCTAAAAAATCAAGTTTTTTCCCCTTTTTCTTTTCCTTTCCAGGTATAGCTAATAAAAAGGTTTTCCTTACGCTATGCGCAACTCTAATTGCCCTAGCCCATTCAGCAATTATCATTTTTCTATTTCTAGGGAATACATGTATAACATGCTTACTATGAATATGTTCGTCTTTCAATCCCGGCTTTGCCCCTGGGAAATAAATCCTGAAATGTGTTCCAAATTTAAATCCACTTTTCAGTATGTATCCTCTTAATCTCCAATCTTCATAAACTTCATACATCGAATCGAAGTATTTATTTTCTCTTTGTAGGATATTTATTAATTCCTCAAGTTTCAACTCTCTATCACACTCAACTTTCAATCCAAAATTTTTAGCTAAAAATAAAGTTTCATATTGATCTAATTTCAAAAGTTTACCTCTATGGTGCGCTTTATATGACCCATACTGTCCGATCCAGTATTCATTATATAATTTCGCAGAATTTGGATCATCGATTACAGATACTCCATCTTCAGGAAAGAGTATAGCAGTATAGTTAACATTTTCCATATTAAATTTGGATGAGGGATATTTTTTAATCGGGCTTTTGTTATATTTTTTATCATAGCTAATTTTTCTGATAACTAACCCTCTTTCCCTCCAATCTCTATAAACTAAGTATTTCGCTAGAAATTTTTTCGATGTAGCTTTTTTAAATAATTCATTGATACCTATTTCATTACCTTTTTCATCAAAACATTTTAAATTTCTTAATTCCATCAAATAAATTGCTTCCTCAGGCTCTAAGAATAGTTGTTTATCTTTATATTCCCCGAAAAAACTTTTTTTCAAAATTGAGATCTCATCAAGATCAGTGACTTTAAGATTTTTTCCATCAAAAAGTATCATAAATTTAATTCGAAAGAGATTTAAATATTATTTTGGATATGAATTTATGGACTCTAAATTAGTCCAAATTCTAAAAAAACAAAGATACAAATTGATTGGAAATTTTGCAGTAAAGCTTTGCCAGTGGACAAAGTATTCTATAAGAAATAAGGGATTTTGTTATAAGCAAAAATTTTACGGCATAAAAAGTCATAGATGCATACAAATGACCCCCTGCGTATCTTCATGTACGCATAGATGTATATTTTGTTGGAGAGCTATAGAATATACGAATCCGAAAGAAGTAAATGAAGACTTCAGCGAAGAAATAATAGATAAGATAATAGATGCACAAAGAGAACTTTTATCGGGAATCAAGGGAAGTAAGGATTGTGATATGGAGAAATTCAAGGAGGCAGTGAATCCAAATCAAGTAGCGATATCTTTATCAGGTGAGCCGTCTCTTTACAAAAAACTTCCAGATTTAATAGATGCGTTCAAAAAGAGAAAATTTACTGTATTTGTAGTATCAAATGGAACTAATCCTGAAATGATAAAAAAAATAAATCCAACGCAGCTTTACATTACCCTCCCCGCACCAAACGAAGAGATTTATAAAAAAATTTGCAACCCGTTAGTAGAAGATGGTTGGGAAAAAATAAATGAAAGTTTGAAAATTTTGAAATCCAAAAGTTCAAAAAATTGTAAAACTGTAATTAGATTAACCTTGGTTAGATCTATAAACCTATTATTTCCCGAGGATTATGCTAAAATAATAGAAGATTCTTCGCCAGATTACGTTGAATGTAAGGCGTATATGGCGGTAGGTTCTTCTAGGGAAAGGTTAGGTGTAAATTTTATGCCAACACATCAAGAAATATTAAGTTTTTCAAAGGAAATAGAAAAAAATTCATCATATAAAATAAAAGACGAAGACAAGAGATCAAGAGTAGTCCTTTTATCTCATTCATCTTCAATGTGAATTATTCTTTTATCGTATTCGTCTAAAAATACCTTAACTTTCATCCCAAGAATTCTTATTACTGTTTCTACGGCACTCATGACAGTTTTTACAGCCATGTCTTCATTTTCGCTTTTTATTTTTATAAAAATGAAATCTCCATTGCAGGTAGTTTTTCCGATGTATTTTTCGTCCATTTCTTTTAAATTTCTATAAATTTCAAAGAAGAAAACACATTTTTTCCCATCTATCATTATATCAAATACTTTAACATTTACTTTAGAATTTTCACTATTAATTCTTTGTTCTACGATTCTTTGCTCTACGCTAGGATTTGAATTTCTAAAATGTGTCCTGTTTTCATCAACAATTTTTTTAATATCTTTAGCCAATTTCTCTATGTCCATAATAATAGGTCTAAGAACTTATATTTAAATATTTCTATTTTCTATTTTTCCCTTCATTCTTTCGTCTCAAACCCCTAGAAATAAATTTTAAATTTTTTTCCAAAAACAAATTATGCTTCTTTACCCATTCATAATTTCATTGTTAGGATTTGCATTTGCAATATATCTAATAAAAGTAATTCTCTCAAAAGAAACAGGAAATAAAAGAATGATAGAAATTTCCAATGCAATAAAAGAAGGAGCGCTTGCTTATCTTTCAAGGCAATATAAAACAATTTTCATATTTGTAGTAATTTTTGTAATTTTGTTCTTTTTAATTTTTGGTCTTGAACAATCAGTCTCCTTTCTTTTGGGATCAATTTTCTCAGCAGCAGCAGGTTATATAGGAATGAACGTTGCTATAAGGGCTAATGTAAGAACCTCTCAAGCAGCTAGAAAAGGAATTTATGATGCATTAAGGATCGCATTCGATGGAGGAAATGTAATGGGTCTTTCTGTTATGTGTTTTGGAGTTTTTGGGATATCTGTTCTTTATTTTGTTCTAGGGGAGCCGAGTGCGATAATTTTCTTTAGTTTTGGGGCTAGCCTTGTTGCTCTTTTTGCTAGGCTTGGAGGAGGGATTTATACCAAGGGGGCAGATGTAGGAGCAGATCTAGTAGGAAAGGTTGAGAAGGGAATACCTGAGGATGATCCGAGAAATCCAGCAGTTATAGCTGATAACGTTGGTGATAATGTCGGAGATGTTGCAGGAATGGGAGCTGACCTTTTTGAAAGTTTTTGTGCAAGCATAATAGCTGCTATGATTATTGCAAGTGCTATAGGGAAAAGTGAATGGATAGTTTATCCTTTAATTGTTTCTTCAGTAGGGATAGTTTCTATGATAATAGGGAGATTTTTCCTAGGGAGGGAGAAAGATCCTCAGAAAGCACTTAATAATTCTGTTTTTTCTTCAGTTTTGATAGGGATTGTGGTTTTGTTTCTAGTTTCTTATTTTGTCGAGGATTTCGGAGTGAATTTGTTTTTTGCTAGCCTTGTAGGGGTTTTGGCAATGATTGGAATTACAATTTCAACACAATACTATACGTCATATTCATATTCACCTACAAGGGAAATTTCAAAAGCATCTACTTCAGGAACAAGTATGAATATTTTATCAGGATTTTCTAATGGATTATTTTCTACAGCAATTCCAATTTTAATAGTAGTTGCAGCCACGATAATTTCTTACAAGTTGTTCGAGCCAAATGGAACTTTTGGAGTAGCAATTGCAGCAGTAGGAATGTTAAGCCTTGCAGGAATTGCAATTGCAATAGATAGCTGCGGAGCTATAAGCGATAATGCTGGAGGGATAACAGAAATGTCAAAGCTTGGAAAAGAAGTAAGAGAAGTTACAGATAAACTTGATGCAGCTGGAAATACATCTGCAGCTATAGGAAAAGGAGCAGCAATTGGAAGTGCAGCGCTTACAGTGTTAGCCCTCTACTCAGCATTTTTTGAAGTTACAAAGATAAAAATTGTAAGCTTAACAAACGTTTACGTTCTTTCAGGAATTTTCATAGGAGGAATAATTCCTTTAATATTTTCAGCATCTGCGATAAAATCAGTAAGTGTTGCTGCTTCTTCAATAGTAAACGAAGTAAGAAGACAATTTAAAGAAAAAAATCTTTTAAAGGGAAAAGAAAAACCAGATTATGCAAAATGTGTTGATATTTGCACAAGAACAGCGATAAGAGAAATGGTAGTTCCATCAGTTCTTGCAGTTTTTGCACCTCTTGCAGTTGGATTTATCTTAGGACCAGAAGCACTTGCAGGATTCTTAGGAGGAGCAACCCTTTCAGGCCTTCTTTTCGCAATACTTTTTGCAAATTCAGGAGCATCTTGGGATAATGCAAAGAAATATATAGAGCTTGGAAACTTTGGAGGAAAAGGAAGTGAAGCTCATAAGTCAGCAGTTGTCGGTGACACAGTTGGAGACCCATTCAAAGATACTGCAGGACCCTCGATAAATATTTTAATAAAAATAATGTCAACAGTGTCCCTTCTTTTTGCATCCTTCTTCCTAGCTTATCATTTACTTTAAAAAGTGTAAGAAATGGGAAAGTGCCAAATATGCAAAAAAGAAAGCAATCTTATTTCTTCATTTCTAGGATTATGCTTGAACTGCATAAGAAATAATCCTGAAAAAGCATTGCCAATTGCAGAAGCAGCTCATGAGAGATCTAGAAAAAAATTTGCGCTCTCCTGGGGAAAACCACCAAAAGAAGAAAAAACTTCAATTCAGTGCAAATTCTGCGGTAATGAATGCACGATTCCTGAGGGAGAAAGAGGATTTTGTGGCCTTGTAAAAAATGATGGAGGAAGAATTTTACGAGAAAAAGAAATAGCAGCTTCGTTTTACAGAGACCCCCATCCAACAAATTGTGTATCGCAATGGGCATGCGCAGCATCAGGATATGGGTATCCAAAATTTTCATACTGTGATGGGATTGAATATGGTTATCACAACCTTGCAGTTTTTTGCACAGCATGTTCGCTAGATTGCTTATTTTGTCAAAACTGGCATTTTAGAAAAGAAGTATTAGATCCACCTTACATTTCTGATGATAAAATTCTAAATTCTATAGAAGAAAAGACATCTTGTATATGTTTC
>CAZFGC010000131.1:0-6243 GCA_964518285.1 Microcaldota archaeon | reverse complement strand
AAAGATTTAAAATTCTTTTTCATTTTAAAAGCATGGAAATTCCCGAGTCTAAACTTATAAAGTCAGAATTAGTTCTTAGAGATATACAACTTAACGATGAAATAAAGCTAACAAGAAAATCGCTTGTTAGGTGGTTAGCGTTAGCTTTAGGACTAATTTCTCCTAATGAGTCTAGACTTTCTGTTTTGAACGTTTTTGAAGCAATTCTTTATTATCATATAAAAGAAAAAAGAGGGCCTACTTACAATGATATTGTAGAGTTTTTAAAAAGTCAAGGAGTAGAAATGAATGAAAAAACAATAAGATATCATATAACACAACTTAAAAAAAGTGAAATACTTGAAGATGAAAGGGGCACATATAGAATATCTGGATTCTACGGAGATAACTTATCTCAAGCTATAGAACAAATTTATAAAAGAAAAATGGAATTATCTTTCTCTGCTATAAGAGAAGCAATAAGCGCGTTACAAAAGCTGCATGAACAATAAAGAATGATAATACAAGACGGCAACATAGGACAAGAGAAGGACAAGAGAAGAAAGTAGAGAAAAACGATAAAATTTTATAGTCTTCTTCTTTCATATTTTTATGGATCTTCTTCTTGAAAAATTTGGTAGTCTTACAGAAATACAAAAGAAAGCAATACCAGTAGTTCTTAGTGGAAGAAATACTCTAATAATAGCACCAACAGGGAGTGGAAAGACGGAAGCAGCCGTTGTTCCTATATTAAAAAAAGTTAGCGAAGAAAATTTGAAAGGAATATCTGTTGTTTATATTACTCCTTTAAGGGCCTTGAACAGAGACCTTTTGAAAAGATTAGTTGAATGGTGTAAAAAATTAAAAATTACAATTTCTGTAAGACATGGTGATACTACCATAAGAGAAAGAACCGCACAGGCAAAAGTACCTCCACAATTTCTAATAACAACTCCGGAGACATTACAAGCGATAATACCTGCAAAGAAAATGAGGGAGCATCTAAGAAATTTGAAATATTTAATTGTAGATGAAGTACATGAATTAATAGGAAATAAAAGAGGAACTCAGCTTTCTGTAGGAATTGAGAGATTAAATGAAATTGCAAACTTTCAAATAATAGGAATAAGTGCTACTGTCTCAGACGAAGAAAAAGTAGCTAGATTCCTTTTTGGAGAAAAAAGCTTTGAAGTTGTAAAAGATGAAAGGAGCAGGGGGATGAAGATAAAGATTATTTATTTGGAGAGTGATGGAGATGAATATCATGACAGAGTAGCTAAAAAAATTAATGAATTGATAACTGAAAAGTCAATAATATTTACAAATACAAGGGCTATGGCAGAGATATTAGGGTCTAGATTAATGAAAATTAATAAAGATTATAACGATAAAAACAAAGACAAAAGTAAAGGCAAAAGAATTGCAGTACATCATGGTTCACTTTCAAAAGATGTTAGGATAAAAGTTGAGAATGATTTCAAGAGTGGAAATTTAGATGCGATAGTTGCTACTTCATCTCTCGAACTAGGAATAGATATAGGAGACGTATCACAAGTTATCCAATTTTCTAGTCCAAGGCAAGTAGTAAAACTTGTACAAAGAATAGGTAGAAGCGAACATAGATTTGACAAGCCAGCAAAGGGATATTTAGTTTCTACAAATTTGGATGACTATTTAGAGTCAATTGTGATATGTAAAATGGCTGAAGTTAATAATTTAGAAGAACAAAAGATTTATGAAAATGCTCTCGATGTTCTAGCCCATCAAATTGCAGGGATATTGTTAGATTATGATAGAAAGAAAGTTGATGAAGTTTATTCTATAGTAAAAAGAGCAGCACCATATTTTTATTTAAGTCCCGAAGAGTTTATGTCTGTAATTAATTTTATGAAGGAGAAAAATCTTTTAAGAGAAAGGGAAGGATATCTAGAAAGAACAGCTAAAACTAGAATTTATTATTATGAAAATTTATCTACAATTCCAAGTGTTGAGAGATATATTGTAAAAGATTCTACATCTAACACGATAATTTCTTCATTAGATGACGAATTTGTGATGTTTTTGGAAAATGGAGATAAATTTATAACAAAAGGAATGCCATGGAGAGTGTTGGACATAAATCCCCAAAGAAAGGAAGTAATAGTTGAGCCCAGTGAGGATTTTCTTGCAGCAATACCTGATTGGGAAGGAGAAGAAATACCGACAAGCTTCGAAGTGTCTCAGGGAGTCGGAAAGATAAAATCTACGATAAAGGAAACTGATAAAAAAATTATCTCCCACTTCTCAGACTTAAAAGATAACGAAATTCCTACGGATAAGAGAATTTTAATCGAATATTACCAAGACATAATTATCCTTCATATCCACGGAGGATTGAAAGCAAATAGAACAATTTCTCTATACTTAACAAAAAAATTAAGTGAAGAATTTGGAACAGTAAAAAGCACTATAGATCCTTATAGAATAATTTTTGTACTTTCAACTTTTTCAGAAAAAGTAATAAAAAAATTATATGAATTTTTACAAAATTTTAACGAAGAAGAACTTAAGGAAATTTTGAGTAGCTCAAAAATTTTCCAGTACAAATTCTTGCATGTATCCAAATTTTTTGGAATTAAATTCAAAAAAATAAGTGAAAGAATCGTCAGCTTATTTAAGGACACTCCTATTTTTAATGAGACGATGAGAGAAGTTTTGTTTTCTTACTATGATCTTGAAAGATCAAAGAAAATTTTAGATGAAATAAGAAACAAAAAAATTGAAGTAGTCCTAAGAAAAGGAATATCAAAAATAGGGAAGGATGCTCTTTCAAAATACAATGAATATGTAATATTTGTAGAACCTTCTCAAGAAATTCTCAACAAATTTAAGGCAAGTATTTTATCAAAACAAATAATATTACTATGTACAAACTGTTTGAATGACTTTATGTGTTTCGTTGGAGAGGTAGATGATTTAAAATGTAGAAAATGTGGGAGCAAACTTTTATCTCCTTGCAGCGGTGAAGAGATAAAAGTTTATAAAAAATTCAAAAAGGAGAGAGAAAAGGAGAGAGAGAAAATAGAAAAAAGAGAAAAAATGGAAAAAGTAGAAAAGATGAGTGATGAAGAAAAGAAAATTGTTGAGAAGATAGAAAGAAAAGCAGGGATTATAGCATCGTCCGGGAAAAAAGGTTTAATTACCCTTGCAACTTATGGAGTAGGACCAGAAAAAGCATCAAAAATTTTGAGCATGAAATTAGACGAAGAAGAGTTTTACAAAGAACTTCTAAACGCTCAAAAAGAGTTCATAAGGACAAGAGGATATTGGAGGGAACATTAGAAAATTCAGATAATTTAGTGGTTCAAAGGGCGAAAGACATTCGAAGTGAGATTATGGATCTATTCTCAATTTTATTTTCTGGTGTAAATGCTCTTCAAGAATATCTCTTAGAGCATGTTCTTACATGTCTCGTGCCTGCATTTTTCATAGCTGGGGCGATAGCTACTTTTATCGCAAAAGAATCTGTCATCAGACATCTCGGTGCAAAGGCAAAGAAGAGTATATCTTATACAGTGGCATCAATATCAGGAGCAATCCTCGCTGTTTGTTCCTGTACAATTCTGCCTTTGTTTACGGGAATTTATAAAAGAGGAGCAGGTCTTGGTCCTGCAATAACTTTTCTCTTTTCAGGACCAGCAATAAATTTGTTAGCTATTATTTATTCAGTGGGATTGTTAGGCTTTGACATAGGAATCGCAAGAGCAGTAGCAGCCATACTCCTTTCGATAATAATTGGTCTTACAATGGATTATCTCTTCAGAAATGAGGAAAGCAAAGGAGATTTGGTTTTTGAAGAAAAAACCAAAACCAAACCAAAGATACAGATTATTTCATTTATTTCAATTTTGGTCCTGATCCTTGTTATCGATGCTGCACAAATAGAATTAGCGATAAAGATATTGCTTCTCACTATTCTGCTTTTCACTCTTCTTATCGTTCTCAAGCTCTGGTATTCAAAAAAAGAAATAGAGGAATGGTTAAATGCAACATGGAATTTAGCCAAACAGATTGTTCCATTGCTTTTGGTTGGGATTTTTATTGCAGGGGTTATTACAGCTATAGTTCCAAGAGAAATAATCGAGAATTCGGTTGGGGAGAATTCAATAACTTCAAATTTGATTGCTTCAATTTTTGGAGCGTTTATGTACTTTGCAACACTTACAGAAGTTCCAATCGTCAAATCATTAATGGTCTTAGGGATGGACAAAGGCCCTGCCCTTGCCTTGTTGCTTGCAGGCCCATCATTAAGCCTTCCAAGCATGCTCATAATAAGCAAAGTTCTTGGTCTTAAGAAAGCTGTTGCGTATATCTTTTTAGTAATTATTTTCTCAACTTTAACTGGATTTGTTTTTGGAATGTTATGAGGTGAAAGGATGGTTAAAATGAAGATTGAAATCTGTGGGCCTGGCTGCCCAAGATGTCTCTCTACAGAAGAGATCGTAAGAAAAGTTGTGAAAAGAATGAAGGTTGATGCAGAGATAAAAAAAATTTCAGATTTCAATACAATGGCAGATTTAGGAGTAATAATGACCCCTGCTATAGTAGTAAATGGAAAAGTGAAGATCCAAGGCAAAATACCAACAGAAGAAGAAGTTGAAAAGATATTGAAAGACGAAATTAATTGAAATTAATTGAACACACTATATTCTATAAATTGACCAATCTTACAACAATGCTTTTGTGCTACTGCCACAAGAATATCTTGCCGCGTATGATTTTGCCAACTTCGACGGAACTTGTTCTTCTAACTAATCGTAGAGAAGATTAAAAACAAGATCGTTCGATCTTGTTAGATTTCTAAAACTTTTGTAGAGTATGTACTATGGTGATTCTTAGCTTTTGTAAAAGGACTTCCCACTAAATTAGACAATTGTGAACAAAATATAAAACAATAATCGTTTTTAAATTTTACATTTCATTATCCTTATGCTTGTCGCTGGAATTGATGAAGCAGGAAGAGGGCCTGTTATAGGACCTATGGTTATTTGTTTAGCAATCGTTGATAAAGAAAGAGAAGCAGAGCTAAAGGAAATAGGGGTTAAAGATTCTAAACTCCTAACTCCTGAAAAGAGGATAGATTTGTTTGATAAAATTAAAAAAATTTGTAGAATAAGTTATGTAATAATAACTGCAAGGAAAATTAATGAACAAATGAAAAGTAAAAGTTTAAACGAAATTGAGGCGAATTATATTGAAAAGCTTATAAGGTCTATAGATGAAAAGACGATGGGAGAAATAGAAAAAATATATGTAGATGTACCAGATCCAATGCCAACCAAGTTTTTAAAGAGATTGAAACTAAATAAGGAGATAGTTGAAAAGATTCATGCTTCTCATAAGGCGGATGTAAAATTTCCGATTTGTTCTGCAGCAAGTATAGTTGCAAAAGTAATTAGAGACGAACAAATAGAAAAAATAAAAAAAGAACTTCAATGCGATTTTGGAAATGGTTATACTCATGATCCTGCAACTATAGAATGTTTGAAAAAAAATATCGATAACAAGCAGTGGCAAAAATACCTAAGGATGAAATGGGATACGATAAAGAAAATCTTGAGAGAGAAAAAGTTTAAAACGAAACAAGTTAAACTTTTTGAGGAATAGTGACCAAAATCATTCGACCTTTTTCAGTAAAGCTTATCAGTAAAGTTTTTTAAACTTTCGATTTACTATAGTTATCAAAATGATAACTTAAGTTATTCGATTGTAAAAGGGAGCGGAATGGTAAAAGTAGAAATTTATAAGCAGTTTGAGAAGCTCGTAGTATTCGATATCAAAAAGGTCAGTGAAATCGCTGGAGTCTCTAGAAATTATGCTAAACTTTTTATTCATCGCATGAAGAAAAAAGATCTTGTTATTCAGATAGAGAAGGGAAAATACACAGTCCACAGCGACGAATTAGTTGTCGCCTCGCGTATTGTTTGGCCATCGTATATTACTGGATGGGCAGCTCTCCATCTTCATAATTTAACAGAACAGATCCCCACAACCATTTCAGTAGTTACGCCGAAAAGTAGGAAGAGAAAAGAAATAAAGTTTTGTAATGCAAACATTGTATTTATCAAAACAAAACCGAAGTACTTCTATGGTTATGAAAAATTAGTTTATCACGGATTTGAAATATTTGTAGCTGATAAGGAAAAGACAGTAATAGATTCGATCCTTTTTAGATTAATTTCGTTTTCAACTCTTTTTGAAATTATAAAAAATAATAAAAAAGAA
>CAZFGC010000130.1:0-13200 GCA_964518285.1 Microcaldota archaeon | reverse complement strand
GAAGTTAAGTTCAATTCAGCTGACAAAATAATTCCATATATCCCTTCGCTCCCGCAAAAATGCTCTATATTTCCATTAATTATTTTTCCATTTCCGTCCACTGCTTTTATACTTCTTACCCAGTCTTTCATTTTTCCATATTTTATTGCTCTTAAACCAGAAGCGTTAGTAGCTATCGCTCCTCCTATAGTTGCTACTTCATGACTTGAAGGAATTACTGGTAAAATTAGTCCAAACTTTGAAGCCTCCCTGTTCAATTCAGCTATCGTTGCTCCTGCCTCTGCTATAGCTATCTTTTTTCTTTCATCTATGGTTATTTTATTTAATTTTGATAGATCCAAAACTACAGAATTATTTGGTACTGCCCCTCCAACAACGCTAGTACCTCCTCCCCTAGGAACAATATCTATTTTATATTTAATTGCACTTTTCACAAATTTAATTATATCTTCTTCATTCTCTGGACAATAAACACAAACTGAATTTCCTGAAAATGGTGAGGCATCATAATTATATGCTATTTTCCTAAAATCTTCCAAAACTTTTTCTTTTCTTATTTTTTTTCCTTTTGATTTTGTCTCTTTCGATTTTGTTTCTTTTGATTTTGTTTCTTTTGATTTTGCTCTTTTTGTCTTTTCTTTCATATAAATCTCACCAATATATCGCTAATCTCATAAACCTCTATTCCTTCCTCATTTCCAGCTTCCTTTAGCTGATAATAACAAAGAGGGCAAGAAGTTATTAAAATTTTAGATTTTTCTTTCGCTTCTCTTATTCTTATCTTTGCTATTTTTCTTGACAAATCTTTAAAATTTGCTCTAAATCCTCCTCCTCCCCCACAGCACATCGAAAAATTTTTGTTATGATACATTTCTACAATTTCATATCCTAGTTCTTCCAAAATTTTTCTTGGGATGTCATATATTCCTTGATATCTACCAAGATGGCAGGGATCGTGAAAAGTAACGATCTTCTCTTCGACATTTTCGATTTTTATTGTTTTTCTCCTATTTTTTATCTTATCAATTCTTTCGTAAATTATTTCTATTGCGTTTCTTACTTCTATGTCAAAGTTTTTTATTATATTTCTATATCCTAAAAATGTATGAACGCAGGCGGGGCATGGCGAAATTATTTCTTTTACGCTATGCTTCTTAAAAATTTCAAAGTTTTTATTCGCAAGATTTACGTAATCTTCTTTATATCCTGCCTTAATCACTGGAGAACCGCAGCATAGCTCAATTTCACTTAGCTGGATGAAATCTATTCCTATTTCTCTTAAAATTTTCTTATAATTTTCATTCTGCTGTCTTGTAACAAATTTCATCATACAGCCGGGATAATAAAGAGTATTCCCGAATATCTTTCTTATACTCTTTTTTATATTTCTAAAGAAGTCCATAATCTACCAACTCTTGTCATACATCATTGCTTATTACTGCATATCTTTTTAAAATCTTTTCATTATTTTTTTATGTTTGAAATTTCGTTGAGATGCTTTAAATGCGGGAGGAAATATTCTATTGGCTCGTTCTTTTGGTGTCCTAGCTGCAAAGGGTCTTTGGATGTAGAATATGATTATAATGAAATAGAAAAAATAATTCTAACAGATGAGTTCAAGAGAACTCCTGTTTCTCATTGGAAATATTGGGCATTTTATCCTGTGAATACTCCTAGCAAAGCTATTACCCTAGGAGAAGGTAATACTCCCTTGATAAAATCAAAAATGAACAGTAATCTTTATTTCAAATATGAGGGTTGCAATCCTACTGGATCATTTAAGGATAGGGGATCAACAGTTGAAATTACTAAAGCTCTTGAAAATAACGTAAAAAAAGCGCTATGCGCAACTACAGGAAATATGGGGGCTAGCTGCTCTGCATACTGTGCAAAAGCCGGAATCGAGCTAACTGTTTACTTGCCAAAAGATACCCCTAGATCAAAAATCGAACAAATCCTCTCCCACGGCGCTAGGGTAAAAAAAATCTCTGGAAACTACAACGACTGCTTGAGAAAAATCCACGAGCTAAAAGAAAAAGAAAATTATTATTTAGTAGGTGATTATCCATTCAGAACTGAAGGAGAAAAAAGCATAGCTTTCGAACTAGCAGAAAAAATGAAAATCGACTCTGTAATCTTACCTATAGGAAACGGAACCCTCTGCTACGCAACTTACAAAGGATTCCAAGAATTCGTCTACCTTGGCCTCTACGAAAAAATTCCCAAAATTTATGGTGTCCAAGCATCTGGCTGCGCCCCTGTCTACAAAGCCTGGAAAGAAAACTCAGAAATAAAAGAAATAAATCCAAAGACAAAAGCTAGTGCAATTGCAGTTGGAAAACCAATAGATGGCGAAAAAGCAATATTCGCTGTGAGAAAAACTGGTGGAAAAATATTAGCTGTTAGCGATAAAGAAATTTCCCAGGCTAAAGCAGAACTTGCAAAAGAAGGAATCTATGCAGAACTTGGCGCAAGCACAACCTACGCAGCCTATAAAAAACTAGAAAATGAACTGAAGGACCAAACTTGCGTATTAATAATAACAGGAACTGGTCTAAAAGAAAAATAAAAAATGCTATTAACTTTTTAACTCCCTCATAAAAACTCTAGCAGCACATATTGTCTGCATTATCCCCCAAAAGTTCTCGAAGCTAGAAAAAATACCTGGTGAATGTATTCCTTCCCCAACTACTATCTTAAACTTCACATTTTTATTTTCTTTTCTTAGCGCTTCATAAAGCTTAATTCCCTGCTCTACTGGAACTATTTCATCTTTAATTCCGTGAATTATTAATACTGGTAATTTTACATCTTTATAAAAACTCTTTGGGGACGCTAAGTAGAATTCTTGTGCATCTTTATCTGGATTAACATTTCTTTCTTCAGCATATTTGAAATAACTTTCGAATACTTTTCTTCTTGGGTTTTTTGGATCTGTTTTTTGGAGATATTTCTTACCATAATACCACATTTCTGTTAGGTCAAAATAGCTATTTATTACTATTACTCCCTTTATTCCTATACCTTCATCATCTACTCCAAGCTTCAATGACACTACTCCTCCAGAACTTAAACCAACTGCGAATATATTTCTCCAAGTTATTCTTTTGTTTATTTTCAAATAGTTAACAGCATCTATGTAGTTTACTTTTTCAGTGCCATAAACTTCGTCTCCTCCTTCAACGCTGACGACGTCGTATCCTGTTTTTGAAAGATAAATTCCAATTTCTGGAAATTGCCTAAGTCCGGTTCTTAATCCTGCATCGAATAAGATTAAAGAATCATTTTCGGAAGTAAAGAGTTTTCCAGAAATTTCTTTCTTGTATCTATTTTTTGTTGTAAAATTTACTTCTTCTATCTCAAGGGAAGAGAGGAATATTTTCCTTATTTGCGATGCAATATCTATTTGTTCAGATATTTTTTTCGTTAATTTTTCTTCAATTTTTAAGCTTTTTTCCAAATCTTTAATTGAAATTTCCTTTTCCTTTATTTTTTGATAGATATACTTCATATTATAACTTTCACTTTTCTATTTAAATATTTTATGATCCATGCAGTTTCAAATTTTAGAGGAAGTAGCTATAGCCTGCCTTTTGTAATGCAACATTAGTCTAAGCGGAAAAAATCCTTGCATCTCATTTTTTTCTTCTAGGCCGTTTCATTTTTTCCGTTTGTCTCCTCCCGTCATTTTCATCCTACCGGAAAAATATCGTTTCTGTTCCTAGAAGAAAAATCAATGGGCAGAACTTCCTCTGTCTTCACAGTGAGTTGCAGCTACCTCCTTTTCTACTTTCTATTCTTTTCCTTCTTAATCGTATTTATCCACAATCTTTCTTTAAGAGGTAGTTTAAGTATCTCAACATTTAAGTTTAACTCTCCATTATTTTTATAATTTTGATTACTTTCCTTAACCTTCCTGCTTACGCGAGGATTTAACCATTTTGAATTAATCCTAATTTCTCCCATGATTTTCTTGTTAGTATTTTGATTTTTATATCTTTCGCTTTTATAATTTTATGGTATTTTTAATTAGCACAGGAATAGAAAGCTTAGATGATGCTATTGGAGGAGGTATTAGAAAAAATTCTAGTTGCTTAATAATCGGAAAACCAGGTATAGATAGTGAAATTTTCTTTTTTCAGATCATGAATAAAAATAAGGAGAATAATTTTGTTTATTATTTAAACAACAAACCTCAAAAAACACTCGAAGAAAAAATTGAAAAAATAAAACTTTTCGACAAAAATTTGATTAAAAAAATTAAGATTATAGATGCTTTTTCCTACAAATTAGGAATAAAAAGCGGAAGCGAATATTTTATAAGTAAAAATGAAATCGATGAAATAGCAAACTTAATAGGGAAAGTAGTTGAAAAAGAAGTAACTGAAAAAGAAAATATCTTTTTTTATGATTCCATCGATGTTGACATTTTTAAGTTAGACCCTATGAAACTTTTGGACAAAATAATTCCAATAGTAATAAAAAAATCAAACTTCTTTTGTCTCTTAATAAACTGGAACTTTGATGAAGAAATTATAGAAAAAATTATCTCCAAATTTGATTATGTGATAGAGGTTAAATCGATAGAAGAAAAATTTATGATTAGAAATTATTTTTACGTTAGAAAAGCTCCAGGAACATATTCAAAAAATTTAATTCCGTTTAGGATAGGAATAAGCGGAATAAGTGTTTATGTTCCAAAAATATTAGTTACTGGGCCATTTCATTCAGGAAAATCATCTTTCATACAAAGAGTTAGTACTAGGGCTGTCTCTGTTGATAGGTTGGGAACTACTATTGCTTTAGATCATGGATATATAGAACATAGCGGGCTTAGCTGTGATCTTTTTGGAACCCCAGGACAAGAGAGATTTGAATTTATGCTAGATATTTTGAAGACAGATGCTTTCGGAGTGATTTTGATTCTAGATTCTACAGATGAAAGTAGCTTTGATAGAGGAATTGAAATGTTG
Source organism: Microcaldota archaeon (assembly GCA_964518285.1). Lineage (GTDB taxonomy): Archaea > Micrarchaeota > Micrarchaeia > CABMEP01 > CAZFGC01 > CAZFGC01. The sequence continues at coordinate 8,227 of CAZFGC010000130.1, read as the reverse complement.
AAATTAGTAAGAAGAGAAGGAATTCCTTTCGTAGTTGCTGCAAACAAACAAGACTTACCAAATTCGTTAAAGCCTGAAGAAATTGAAAAGATTTTAAAAAATAAATTAAAGGATGTTAAAGTAATTGGAACTTCAGCAGTTACTGGAGAAGGGTGCTTAGAAGCAGTAAAGACTTTAATAGATATGATAGTTGGGTGAAAAAAATGGTAACAGAAACTGAGAAAATTGAAAAAATCGAAAATGCAATTGAAGCTGCAAAACTTCAGGAAGGGGAGAACGTCCTTTTAATAAGCAAACCTGGTGATGAAAAATTTATTTTTGGAATAAAATATCTGGCAAGGGAAGTTTCAAATAATAGAAAAGGAATTTATATAACAACAGATGCTTTGCCTTCAGAAATTGAGAAAAAATCTGAGAAATATAATGTAAAACTAAAAGAATATACTGGAAATTCTGTTTTTTTTGTAGATAGTTATTCTTGGACTTTAGGAGAAGATAGGGAAAAGATTTCTGATAGGAAAGATATAGTTGTACCTGGACCAAGCGCTCTTAATGATTTATCTATAGGAATTTCACAGGCTTTAAAGATTTGTGTTGAAAGACCTGTAATAATCTTTCACAGTGTCTCTACTTTGTTCCTTTACAATGATCCTGAGATAACCTTTAGATTCTTACAAATAATTGGTGCTAGATTCAAAATTAATGATGCAACTTCAATATTCTTCTGCGAAGAAAATATGCATGATGAAAAGCTAATGACTACTTTAAAACATTTGATGGATAAATGTATTGAGTTGGAATAGTTATTTATCAATTACAAAATTCAATGCAGGTATCAAATAAAATGGTACAACGAATCCTGCTATTCCTCCAGTAACAATCCTAATAAAATTAGTACTTTCTCTCAATCCTATAGCTTGAGTTAATCCATCTATTGCCATAGGGGCTATTGCAATTACTAGCAAATAAATTGGCGGTACTTTCTTACTGTTAACATCCATAAAAAAAGGCAGAAGAATTCCTCCAACTAACATGAAAAAATAAAAACTCATGTCCCTAGAACAAACCGGGAATTTATATCCTCTCTTTCCATCGACAGTTACGATTTTTTCTTTTGAATCAGCCTGCGCGACACAGTCCCTTATACCATCATCAAAAAGACATAGGGATCTTGATGTTAACTGATGGCAAATTAAAGAAAATCCGTCGTAAAGTAGCTTGTAAGTTTCTATTTTATTTTTCATTAAAACTGGGGTTATAAAAATTAATAGGTTAAGGATAAAAACCGCTATGATAAAAATTAAGTAAACTCTCATGCGATCTATAGAAACCGAAAGATTTAAATATAGTATTTTCCCTAAAAAACTTGTGGGAGAGTGGAAATATCCTCCTTGGTCGATGTAATAATAAATTACGTAGCTAGAGAAAAAGAGGTTTCTTTAGAAAAAATAGTTGAGGAAGTAAAAAAATATAATGGTTCGGATGAAAATGACATAAAGGGAATATTAAATACTCTTGAAGAGGAAGGTCTTATCGAAGTGAATTATAAATTAACTAGATGCTACGTAAAATGGATAGGGCCAAATTTTGCTGAAGAAAAAAAAGGTATCGAGATCGGACTCGATGAAATAAAAGAGGAAATAAAAAATGAAATAAAAGATGAAGCTGGAGAACTGGAAAAAGACGTAAAAGTCGTGAAAGCCGAAGAGAGACATTCTCGAACAGAAAAAGAAGATGAAAAAGAAGGGAAAAAAGACGGTAAGTCGAGTAAGGAAAGAAAAAGTAAACATGAAAAAAGTGAGAAGAGAGAAAAGTTTGCTGAGAAGAAAGAGAAAGCGAAAGAGACAGAAGAGAAGAAAGAAAAAATGAAAGACGTAAAGAAAGAAGAAATTATTAAACAAGTTGAAGATAAAAAGGACATAATTGGAGAGAAAAGAGATGAAGAAGAAAAGAGTTTTGGAAATATTTTTGGAAATATATTTTTGATTTTGATAGTTTGTGCTATTTTTGCTTCCTTGATAGGATTATATTTTATTTTTCAGACTACCCCTACGACTATGCAGCCTTCGTCTCTAGTAGATGAAAAAGTCAGTGAATATGTAACCGTTACCCCTACTGTCGAAACAGAAGAAGAAAAAGAAATGAAAAATATTAGCAGAGATGAGAATGAAGTAACATTATATATTCATTTCTACAATTATGGTTTTTCACCTAATAAAATTGAAGTCGAGCACGGGAAAAATGTAAAGTTAATTATTAAAAATTTTGGAGACCCTTATAGACTCGTGATTAAAGAATACAATATTAGCGTTTTTGTTTCAGATGAAGCAGTTGTTGAATTTGTAGCAGATAAAAAAGGTACTTTTTATTACAAAGCCGATGGTATTCCATATATTGCAGAAGGAATAATTGTAGTGAAATAGCTTTTTTTAGCTTTTTTGATTAAACTTGCGACAAAACAAAAACTCTATCTTTTGTTTCTTTTATCCCTAAGATATAAATTAGTATGAATCCTATTCCTAAAACGAAAACTAAAATTGGGCTAAAAATAAATGTTGTGAATCTATAAGTCTCTATTGCTATAGCATCATAAATTGCAGTAAAGTTGAATATCATATGTAAAATTATGACTAAGAAAAGTGCTGGGAAGTAGGAAAGAAGGTAGTTTTCTATTCTATTCTTGAAAAATCCTAAAAATGCTCCAAGGAACCCTGTCAAAAATCCATGGGCTAAAGTATTGAAGAAAGACCGATACAATATCAAAAATATCCAGGGCTCAAATCCTACTTCAAAGACACTATACTTCATGGTGAAATAAAATAAATTTTCAACAAACGCAAAACCGCAACCTATACAAAAACCATACAAAAGTCCGTCAAGCGTATCATCAAATTGATGATGCATAGAAAATAAAACTACTCCCACTGATTTTACAATTTCTTCAACAATAGGACTGAGCAAAATTCCTACAAAAACTATCAAAAAAATTTCTGACTTTATATCAAAAACAGAAAGCAAAAAAGTATTTATGATAAATGCTATCCATGCAGCGGCTATGCCCCAAAAAAACATTGCGAAAATAAATCTTAAGGGTTCTCTTTCGTAAAGATCAGCATACCACGTTAATATCGAGAAAAATATTGGCAGAATTGCAGCTGAAAGTACTGAGAAAATAATTATCGAAAAAATTTCAAAATCGGCTCTTTGATATTTTTTAAAAGCCAGAGATGAGAAAAAGAATATGACCAAAATTGCAATCGATACCCAGAAAATTGGATTGGATAATATAAGCAAAACTTTTGTGGATAGAGGGGTGTCTAATGGGATTCTGAAGAGCGTTTCAAAAGTATATTCCATTGGATACTTACCATGTGCCTTTCTCTTTGAAGCAGTCTTTGCTAAAATGAATAATCCTAAAGATAATATAAGGAAAAGTATAGGAGTTATCACCATGCCTAGATAAGAAATATAGCTCTTCATTTGTCTTTCGTATCTTCCCCAATCTTCGTAAATTTTAAATTTAAACCCATATAACTTTTCAATTCCTACTACAAGATACTCATTTTCCGATTCGTTTACTCCTCTGTATTCAAACCTAAATGATAGGTTATAAGTTTTATTTTCGTTGGCTCCTATCTCTCCAATTTCTCCTACTTTTTTCCATTTGCTATCCAATTTTTCGTAGATATATAAAGTTAAATTTACGTCATTTGGATTAGAAATGCTCACCGTAGCTTCAACAAAATATGGGCTACTTAAAGGTTCTATTTTAGAGATACTTACCTCTCCATATATATTTGGTTTAATTATCTTTTCACTAATTTCTATTTCTTGTGAAATGAGCAATCCAAGAAGGAAAATCAAAAAAAACAAAAGAGTTGATTTTTTCTTCATGAATTTTGGAAAACAATAAAATTTTAACTTTATCGCTATTTTAGAATATGCTAATAATATTAACAGGGGTTCCTGGTACTGGAAAAACATCTCTTTCCCTAATTTTTAAAAAAATGAAATATAAAGTAATAAGTATAAACGAATTTGTAAAGAAAAAACGCTTATTCAAAAAAGAAAATGGAGAATATATCGTAGATATAAAAAATCTTGATAAGAAGCTGACTTACGAAGTAAAAAAACTTGCAAAAAAGAATAATAATATCCTTATTGAAGGACATCTTGCCTGTGAGCTAAAAAAAATAAACTCGCTGCACCCAGATCTTTGTATAATATTGAGAAGAAAACCTCTCTTACTTAAGAAAATTTTAGAAAAAAGAAAATACAAGGAAAGAAAAGTAAAAGATAACCTCGAATGCGAGCTCATAGATTACTGTGGTACAAAAGCTAGAGAGAATTTAAATTGCCCAATTTATGAACTTGATATAGATAACAAGGCAGCTCTGGATAAATTAATAAAACTTATCAAAGAAAGTAGAAAAGATAAAATAGAAAATTTAAAAGATGTATATGTCGACTGGATAAAATATTATTCAAGACATAAAGATGAATTTGAAAAATTTATCAATTGGTTGGTAAAATGAGAATAAGTAAATACAAGAAAGGTCAAGTTGCCGTTGAAGCTTTAGTAATAGCTACTTTTGTTTTACTTTTGATGATTCCCCTTTTACTAATGTTACTCGATAGATTTTTTGAAATAACTCAAAAATTTGAAATAATAAAAGGCAAAATATTAGTGAGTAAGATTACTTCTTCAATCAATAATGTTATAGCTATGGGTCCAAACTCTAGTTCAAAAATTGAAATTGAACTTACTGACAATCTAAAAAACTTAACTATCGGTGAAAAAGGTGGAAGAATAGTTGAAGGAATATTTGAAACAACATTTGGGGACATTGAGATAGTTGGTATAACCAAAAAGAATGTTTCCGGAAAATTAAATATCTCAAAAAAGAAGCAATTTTTAGAAATAATTCATTATGAAAATGGAACTGTTTTAGTTAGCTCTTCTTGAAATTCTTATTAGCTTTATTTGAAATATTCTCCTTCCCTTAGCTTAGCTGATAACCTTCTCCAGTTCTTTCCTATTTTCTTCCCTTTCGTCCTTTCTTTTTTACTTCTCACTATTTTCTCAACTTCTTCCTTTAAGTAATGTAATGCTTTATGGATGTCCCAGTCTGAAGAGTCTACAGCTATCTTTTCTTTACCTAGAGTTATCAAAAATTTTAATATATATTTTTTTCTTTCTCCAGATTCTCTGATTGTTTTTATCGTTAATTTCGCATAATCTACTGGAGCTAATTTATCCACTTTTTCAACTAGTTGGTCTATTTCTCTCTTTACGTCTTCTATGTATTCCCTCACTTCTTCCTTCCCTGCAATTTCGACCATAAATTTTTCTTTTTTAGTTACCTCCTTTAGTATATCATAAAGGTGCAAAAATTTTCCATTACAAACGAGTGTCATTACTTCATTTTTAATCATTTCATTTGCCGCGTCAGTTAAGGTTTTATTAATTCCTATCTCGTGTATTTTTGGTAAGTAAGGAATCGATGCTATTTTTATCGAATCTGGCCCTATTTTCTCTCTTACAAGAGGTGTTTTTTCCTTTATCTTTATTAAAAATGGAAATAAATCCGCACTACTTAATATTCCAACTAATTTTCCATTTTCACTAATTCCTAAATGATGAATTTTTCTTCTCCTCATTAGTGCTATAGCTTCAGCGATACTTTCATTTTTGTCTATTTTTACTATTTCATTTAGTCCGAGCTGGCTTATTTTTTTATTTGGTATTCTTTTTTCGGCCAACAGATTCTTTAAAAGATCTGTAAACTTAAGTAATTCAAAATCTTTTCCGTTAAAATACGGAAGCTCCCTATATCCGTGGAGAAATAATTCTGCTATTTTTTCCAATTCTGTATCACTTTTAATTACCGGTGCTTTAACTATATAATTCTTTACTTTTGCATTTGGATCGAATTGGGATGTATATATCACTCTATCTGTTACTATACCCACATATTTCCCTTTATCTTTCACTATGAAAGTCCTAACTCCTTCCTTGACCTTTGGTAAAATAGAACTTATTTTATCATCGATTGAAATTATCATGTAACTAAAAAGCAAAAAAATTTAAAATATATTACTTACTTTTACTCATGAAGGGACAAACCGCTTTAGAATATTTAATGATGTATGGATGGGCTTTGATAATTGTATTAGTTATCATATCCATACTTTATACAACAATTTTCAAACCAGAATTCTATGTTGTTGAAAAGTGTGATACTGCCCCTGATATAGGATGTGTTCCTGGCAGGATGAAATTAATTGTAAGAGACGATGGAACTGATTTAGTTTTCGATTTAGTAAATTCAATGGGGTATGATATTAGATTATTGAACGTTTCTTTTTATCCTGAAAGAATGACAAACAACGTTTATTTAATAAAATGTGATCAACAACAGCGGGTGTGTAGAAGTTGTGACACAAGATGCCTATCAAGGATAGATGGTTATGAAATGAAAAATGGAGATACTATGCGATTTGGGGTTCTAATGTATGATGTAAAAGCTGATGTTGATAAAGTTTATAAAATAAAATTTGTGATTAATTACAATATCACTGATACTGGAACTGTTCACAAAACTGCTGGGGTTATAAACTTAAGAGCGACTAGAGAGTGATTAAATTGAGATTTCCTTATGCTTCAGGAACGTTTTATCCTAGCGACAAAAAAGAGTTAGAAAATTTGATTAACTCTTTTTTTGATGAGATTAAGGATGATGAAGTTTTAAAAATCAAAGAAAAAATAAATAAAGTAGTAGGTATAATCTCACCTCATGCAGGATATATCTATTCTGGGAAGACCGCGAGTTATGGATATTATTTCTTTGATTTGTTACCTCCAGAGACAACATTTGTGATATTTGGGCCAAACCACACAGGAATGGGAAAGATAGTTTCAATATCAAAAGAAGATTGGATTACTCCTTTTGGAAAAGTAAAAAACGATGCTGAAGTTGGAGAAACGATAAGGAAAAATTCAAAGTTTGCGGAATTTGATGAAGAAGCACATTACTTCGAACACTCTATACAAGTTCAACTTCCATTCTTGCAGAAAGTAGTGAAAGATCCAAAATGTGTTGAAGTATGTATAGGAATGCAAACTATAGAAATAGTTGAAGACTTAGCGAACTCTATTAAAAAAATAAATAAGAATTTTTGTGTAATTTCTAGTAGCGATTTTACACATTTTGAAAGTTATGAATCTGCAAAAAAGAAAGACGAAAAAGCAATAGAATATATTTTAGATTTCGACTGTGAAGGATTTATGGAATTTGCAGAAAAATCTAGCATATGCGGTTACGCTCCAATAGCAATCCTGACAAAACATGCTAAGGATGAAAAATGTAAAGCGGTGTTACTTAATTATAGTAGCAGCGGTGATACTACAAAGGACTATTCTTCCGTAGTAGGATATTCTAGCATTTTGTTTTATAAATAAATTATTATTTTTGCAAATCGATACTCTATTAAGTATGTGATATAATGAATGGAAAAAAAGAGTATGTGATTCTCGTAGATAAGAGAGATAGGGAAAAAGGGATAGAAGAAAAAATTGAAGCTCACAAAAAATGTATGCTACATAGGGCGTTCTCTATCTTGATATTTAATTCAAAGTGTGAAATTCTTCTCCAAAAAAGAGCAAAGAGCAAATATCACTGTGGGGGCCTTTGGACAAATGCTTGCTGTAGTCATCCTATGCCTGGAGAGAATATAGAAAATGCTGCACACAGAAGATTAAAGGAAGAAATGGGTTTTGATTGCGATTTAGAAGAAATAGGTTCTTTCATATATAAGGTAAAATTCGAAAATGGATTAAGTGAATATGAATATGATCACGTGCTATTGGGATTTTATGATGGGAAAGTTAAAATAAATAAGGAAGAAGCTGAAGATTATAAATGGGTCAGCTTAGAAAATTTAGAAAAGGACATCAAAAAAAATCCAGAACTTTATACTCCTTGGTTTAAAATGATAATGAAAAATAAAAAAATAATGAAAAAAATTAATAGAAAGATAAAGGGAGTATTATGCAAAACGAAGAATATGAAGAAGATGAAAGCGTCGAAGAAAACGAAGAAATGGAAGAAGTAAAGAAAAAAATAAGAGAGTTTGCCATAAAAAATGCTGCGGAATATGGAAAGGCAGATGTGAATTCAGTAATTGGAAAAATATTGTTTGAATTCCCGAAATTAAAAGAAAAAAT
>CAZFGC010000129.1:0-1562 GCA_964518285.1 Microcaldota archaeon | reverse complement strand
AAGAAAAATAAAAAATAAAATGGAGATCACAAAAAATATTGTTGAAGAAGTAAATAAAAAAACGAAAGAGGAAATAGAAGAAGAAATAGAACGGCTATCGAAAGAAGTAAAAATTGAAGAAAAGAAAAAAGAAGAAGTTCCTGAAGAAAAGATATTGCAGAAAATAAAAAAACACTATTTAGGGTTTAATACTAGGTTTGCTCCTGAACCAAGTGGATATCTACATTTAGGACATGCAAAGGCAGCTATATTTTCTTATGAAATCGCGAAGAGAAATGGAGGAAAATTTGTGCTTAGATTTGATGACACTAATCCTCTCCTCGCAAAACAGGAATATGTAGATCAAATAAAAAAAGATTTGAAATGGCTTGGGTTAGATTGGGACTACGAAAGCTATACTTCTGATTATATGGAGATAATTTATGAGAAAGCATATGAAATTGTAAAAAATGGGTTTGCTTATCTCTGCGAATGTAGTAGAGAAGAAATTAAAAATAATAGAAAAATGAAAAAAGAATGTCCATGCAGGGAAAAACCTCAAGTAGCGAATATCAGAGATTTCGAGGAAATGCTTAACGGAATGGAATATACTCTGAGATTAAAGGGAAATATGAAATCCAGCAATAGCGTGCTAAGAGATCCTGTATTAATGAGAACTATAAAAGGGGAGCACTACAGAAAAAAAGAATACGTCGCGTGGCCTTCATATGATTTCTCCTGTCCTATAGTGGATTCTGTAGAAAAAATAAGCCACGTACTTAGAAGCAAAGAATACGAACTCAGGGATGCTCTTTATAAAAAATTATGTAAAATATTGGGGTTGAAAATTCCAATAATAATCTCATTTTCAAGGCTTGAAGTAAAAAACAATACTTTGTCTAAAAGAGAAATTAGAAAAATTTTAGATGAAGAGAAAATTAGCTTCGATGATCCAAGATTGATGACGATCGCTGGGCTAAGAAATCGTGGAATTTTGCCAGAAGCCATAAAAAGTCTAATATTTTCTTTGGGGCTAACAAAAAAAGAAGGAATTTTAGAAACAGAAAGGATACTTGCTGAAAATAGAAAATTTGTAGACAAAATTTCAAAGAGAATAAACTTCGTAAAGAACCCTGTAGAAATAAGGATACCTATTAAAAAAGAAGTAAAATTAAGATATCATCCAGACGTGGACTTGGGAGAAAGAAGTATATTTGTAGATGGGAAAGTTTACGTTTGTGCTGATGATGTAAAGGATAATGAAATTGTAAGATTGAAGGATTTTTGCACTATAAAAATAAAAAAGATGAATGGATACTTTGAAGGTGAAGTTTTGGAAGAAGAAATAAAAAAATTGAAAAATGTAAAAAAAATTCAATGGGTAAGCGAATATCGAGAAGCTATCGTTAAAAAGCCACTTGATTTATTTAAAGATGGTAAGTTCAATAGAGAATCTATTATTTACGAAGATGGAATTTGTGAAAAATATACTCCGAAACATGGTGAAATATTACAATTCATTAGGTACGGATTTGTAAAATTTGACAAAGAAGAAAATGGTAAGTTGGTGTTTATATATTCTT
>CAZFGC010000128.1:0-1885 GCA_964518285.1 Microcaldota archaeon | reverse complement strand
GTAAACAAAATCGAAGTTTTCGATTTTATTTTTTTCGATTTTTTTGAATTTTGTCCAATTCCAACATATTTTCCAACGTATCTTCCAACATATTTTCCAACACATTTCCCAATTATCAAAAAGCGCGTTTTATTTACAATTTCATCTTGAATATTTCTTGCCAATATCTTCAGGTTATATTCTCGTGCAGCAAGTTCACTTGCGATCGCTGCAGAATTTTTTTCCTTTGCAGCAATTTCAGCTGCTTTTGCTGTAGATCCTACTTCAATTATTTTAACATTTGGTAGGTTTTTTGAAATCCATTCTTCGCATTGTGCAAAGGCCAATGGATGGCAATAAAGTTTTTTTATTTCTGAAATTTTTGAATTTGAAAGCAAACAATGAACTACGTCTATAATAACTTCTCCGCATATTTTAAGATTTGAATCGAAAAACATATCTAAAGTGCTTGTCACTGACCCTTCGCTTGAATTTTCTATCGGAACTACTCCAAAATCAGCATTTCCTTTTTCAACCTCATTAAAAACATCTTTTATAGAATGAAGAGGAATGTAATTCGCTGATCTTCCAAATTTTTTTATCGCAGCAACTTCTGTAAAAGTGCCTTTAGGCCCCAAATATGCAATTTTAATTTCCTTTTCAATACTTCTTGTAGCAGATATAATTTCGCTGTAAATATTTTCTATACTTTTTTCCGGGAAAATATTTTTCAGCTTCTTTATTCTTTCCAAAATTTCTTTTTCCCTATACGGAGAATAAATTTCTTCACCTAGCTTCTTTTTCTCTTTCGAAATTTTCAAAGCAATTTTTGCACGTCTATTAAGTAAACTAACTATTTTCTCGTCAATCTCATCTATTTTTTTTCTTAGCTTTTCCAGCTTCGTTCCTTTCATAACCTCACACTTTCATCCTATTTCGAATAGATAATATCTAGAGTTTTCAAAAATTTTTGTTGAATTTCCTCCAAAGTTTTCTGGAAATAAAATTTTCAGCGAATTTCCTTTTTTCTTTGGGAGTATGAAATATTCACCGAATTTAAACAAATCTCCAACATCTATATCGATTCCATTTAAATATGCTCTATAAAATACTTTTTCATCTCCCACTAAAATTAATTCACTTTTCTCTGAATAGTAATAGAATACATAATATTCCTCCCCAAATTCATTTTTCATCTTTTCTTTTTTCTTCATCACGAAAGTTTCAAATTGGGGACTAGCATTTATTTTACTTGAGTAATAAAATGGTTTTTCAATTACCTTTCTATCTAAAGCTAAATATTTAACTCTCTGTTCATCTCCAAAAAATGTCCTCAACCCATCTTCATAATTTGTTTTTATTATGCTATTTAATTTATTTTCAAATGTAGAAACTATTGAATAATTTTCAAGAATTTTTATCTCTTCTATTATTCCTAACGTTTCATCATCCAAAGTCAATATTTTTGACGAATGATCAAATGCTCCTAAAATTGAAATAAAAACTACGCAAACTAGCAAAAAATCATTTACTTCTTTATCACTAGCAAAAATTACAGCTGCCAAAATTGCAGAAAAAATAGTTGAAATTATAAAAGTTCTAAAATCCGCTGTCCCCGAGAAAATAAAAATCGAAAAAATAACTACAAAAACTAGAAGAAAAGAAATCAAAGCTTCATACTCTTTCTTTTTTTCTTCTTTCCAAAAACTAATCCCAGCTATGCAAGAACTAGCCAAAAGAAAAACCCCTAACGCCGTGAAAAAAACTGAAGCCAAACAAATCACTGGATAAAAAACTCTCAAATCCCTCTTCAAACCTAGATAAAAAATCAAAAAAATATTGAATGGAATTAAATAAATAACATTCATCAAATTATCTAACGAAAAACTAGTGAAAAAGTTTACTT
>CAZFGC010000127.1:0-2885 GCA_964518285.1 Microcaldota archaeon | reverse complement strand
AAAGTACAAAAATAAGAAATGAAATAGAAAAGTTTCAAATTATTCAAAATTGTATTATAGAAACTCAGTATTCTCTGAGAGAACAGCTTATGGATGCTATTAACGAAGCTTTAGAAAAAATATGGAATGTACTTTATCCTTACTCAGATTATCCGGGCCTGAAAATTATACCTAGCGAAGAAAAAGACGATTATGAACTTGTATTCAAATCAAGAAGCGGATATGTAAGAGTTGATGGTATTGCTTCAGGAGGCGAAAGGGCCCTAGCCTGTCTCGCATTGAGAATTGCACTGTCAATGGTATTAACTCCTAAGCTAAGCTGGCTAATTTTAGATGAACCCACTCACAATCTAGATGAAGAGAGTATCAAAACACTTGCTATTGCATTGCATGATCATGTTCCAAAACTTGTGGAACAAATATTTTTGATAACTCACGATGAGAACTTGAAAGATGCAGTGTCTGGGAAGTTTATAGTAGTGGAAAGAGATAAAAATATTCCTGAAATAAGCCATGTCGAAGAAATTAGTATAAAATAAAAAAATTAGTATAAAATAAACAAATACGAATGTAATGAAGTAAACGGTGTAAAAATGAAAGAGGAAAAAAGAAGAAAAGAAGGGAAGGAAGGGAGAAAAGAAGGGAAAGGAGAAGAAAAAGAAGGGGTAAGGAGGGAAGGAAAAATATTTATTACTGGAATTTACTCTAGAGAAATATTAGATTCACGTGGGAATCCAACTGTTGAAGTTGATGTGTTGACTAATTTATCATTTGGTAGGGCATCTTCTCCTTCAGGAGCTTCTAGGGGAGAAAGGGAGGCCGTGGAGCTAAGAGACGAAGAGAGAAGATTCTTTGGAAAAGGAGTAAAAAAAGCTGTTAAAAACGTGATCGAAATTGGAAAATATCTTATAGGAAAGGATCCTAGAAGACAAAAGGAAATCGATGATTTTATTATAAAAAAATCTGGGAAAAATAAAGAAAAGCTCGGAGGAAATGCTACTACTGCACTCTCTCTTGCTGTTTGTGCATCCGCTGCCTCATCTTTGAATTTGCCGATTTATAAGTATTTAAATAAAAATGCAAAAACTTTGCCGATTCCTTTGTTGAACGTGTTAAACGGAGGAAAACATGCTGGTAATTATCTTGCTATCCAGGAATTCATGATAGTTCCTGTTAAATTCAAAAGTTTCAAAGATGCGATTACTGGAGCTTGCGAAGTTTATTATCAACTTGGAAACTTTCTAAAAGAAAAGTATGGAAAAATAAGTACTAACGTTGGAGATGAAGGAGGCTATGCTCCTCCACTTAAATATACAAAAGAGGCTTTAGATCCTATAGAAAAATCTATAGAAGAGTGCGGCTATAAAAAGAAAATTTTTCTTGCTCTCGATTGTGCTGCTTCAAATTTCTACAACCATAAAGAAAATTTGTATTTTATAGATGAGAAAAAATTTACTAAAGAAGAATTATTTGATTATTACAAAGATCTTGTCTCTTCTTATAAAATAATTTCTATAGAAGATCCTCTTGAAGAAAACGATTTTGAAGGATTCTCTATGATGAATAAATTAGGTATCCAAATCGTAGGAGACGATTTATTTACTTCAAATATAAACTACTTGAAAAAAGGAATTAAAATCCACTCTGCAAATGCTATCTTGCTGAAAATAAACCAAGTTGGAACTCTAAGCGAAGCTATGGAAACAGCTAAATACGCTATGAAAAATAATTATAATGTTATAGTTAGCCATAGATCTGGGGAAACAGAATGTACGTTTATAGCTGATTTTGCAGTTGCCTTGGAATGCGGACAAATAAAAACTGGCGCTCCTGCCAGAGGGGAAAGAGTAGCAAAATATAATCAACTACTTAGGATTGAAGAAGAGCTTGAAAATCCAAAATACGCAAAATGGAAAGGGAGATTATAATGGTCTGCTGGCTAAAATTTTTGAAATTTGTAAACGATACAATTAAGGATATAGAACCAAATTTGCCGAAGAGGAAAATGTTATCAATTGAAATTTTGAAGAGGATAGAAAAAGAGGAAGGGCACTCTATCGAGAAGATAGAAAAAAGAATAATGAAAGAAGGTGAGGAAGGCATAAAAAGAATCGCGAAAATTATATCTGAAAAATATGGGGAACAAAAGAAAATAGAAATTGGAAAAGAGAGGAAAAGGAAAAAGAAAAAAGAAGTAATTGAAGAACTCCAATGATTATCTGATCATTCTTATTCTGATCATTCTTATTCTAGAATTTCTTCTTTTACAATTACCCAAGAATCGAGGACTTCGCCATCTACTGAAATTAGAGTAATTATTCCATAGTTTGTTTCCTTAGAAAACCATTTAACAGCCCATACATCATTGTATTTTTTATCATCTCTCATGAACTCTCTATAATATTTTGCTTCTGGCTTTGCCCCTGGATTACTTCTTAAATAAGATACTACTGTTTCAGAACCCTTGAGTCTATGAGAAGCTATAATTGCTTCTTCTGGGGAGGTAATCTTACATGGTCTATCCTTACAAACTATACATTCAGCAGTGGTAACGTAATATGGCGGTGAAATTACAAATCCTTTCCTCGGATAATCGTAATAAACGTGGAATCTTATCGGACAAGGGGTGGAATAATTATAAACTATTTTTGCTTTTACGTAAAAACTATCTTCGTAAGGTGAAATTTCTATTATCTCTCTTATTTCTGCATCAGGATATTTTTCACTCAAATCTCTTAGAATATAATTTCTCACTTTCTCTTCAGTTAATTTTTCTTTTGTTTCTAGACATCCTAGAAGAAAAATTGAAACTAAAAAAAGTATTAGTATTTTTTGCATCCTCAATTTTTCTGTAGATTCTTCCATAATTTTTTTTACAAAATTTT
>CAZFGC010000126.1:0-2163 GCA_964518285.1 Microcaldota archaeon | reverse complement strand
TTCTTTTTTCGTTCTTTTATTTATGTTTACAAGATATTCTCCATCTTTTTCTTTTTCATCAGAATATCTTAACAGAAGCAAAAACCCATCGTAGATTTTTCTCCTTGCAGAACTTCCTTTTATAAGAGCAACAGGACCTTTGAAATTTACAGGTTCAATTTTTATACCTTTCAATTTCATTAAAAAATCGTTTTCTTCCTTATTTCTTCCAATTATTATTTTACAATCATTTATTCTAAAATGCCTCCCAATTTTTAGCACTTCTATGTCTTCTAATGTAATTTTTTTCGAGTGTGCGAAGAGATCTTTCAATTTTTTCGCAAAGTTCATATCTGTTAAGATACATCCTCCTGCAGGAGAAGCATACTTAAAACCAAATTTCTTTGCGAGTTCGATTTGTCTCTTTCTACTTCTCCCGCTAATATCGAGGAGCTTATTTCTATCTACAATTCCTAATTTCTCTGGGATAGAAGGTTCCAAGAGCTTTGCACATAAAGGCCTAACTATCAATCCTTTAAGACCACTTTCCCTTTCTATTAATTCAATTTGCTTTCTCATTTGTGACATAGGACGCTGTCCAACCACTTCTCCAGTAACGATGAAATCAGCCCCTATTTTCTTCATTAATTTTTTTGCAGTTTTGAAAAACAAAATTTTGCAATCTATACAAGGATTAATAGCAGACCCATATCCAAATTTTGGATTCCTTACAATTTTCAAATTATCCAAAAACAAGACATGATGTTTAATATTTAGCTGTTTTGCGGCTAAACCTGCAAATCTTTCACATCCAGGAAATGGAGTAACAAATGTTACTCCTTCTACTTCTATCCCCTGATCTATTATCAGTTTCGCTGCGAGGAGGCTATCTAACCCCCCAGAGATTAAGGCTAAAGCTTTTGCTTTCTTTTTCATATCCATATGACCACGATTAGTAGTATTTTTCTTTTGTTTCTTCTTCTTCCTTTCTCAAAAAGTTTGCAAGCCAAGACCCGGATACAAACCCCACGCAACAGCAAAATACAATAAAAATTAATGAAACAATGGAGCTAAAAATCCTTTCGAATTCTATTTTATAAATATTTCTTTCGAAATTAACATAAATCACTCCATATTTCCAAGAGACATAAATAAATATAACAGCCCCAACTATTATTCCATATACTAACCCATAGCTCATCATTTTTCCAAAATCATATTTCCATATGTACTCTTTTGTAAGAAAGTAAGAAATCCCAAAACAGGCAGCGAGTAGTAATAAGAGAAATATGCTTTGTGTTTTTTCGTAATCTAAGTATCCAAAAATAACTAATCCAATATATGCAGCCGCTACTAAGAAAAAAATATAATGAAGTTTCTCATAAATTCTCATGGAAAAATTAAAAAATAAAGAAATAAAAAATTACCTTCTAGACAAAAACCCAAATATTAGTGGATTAACCACCCCAAGGATATTCGATAGAATAAGTGGGATAGCAACGCTTGGATAAAATGAATCTAAAACTATTACCATTCCTAAAGTATTGTTTTTAACCAAAGAAAAAATTGTAGCAGATACAACGTAGTTATCCTCTACTTTTTTCTTTTCATATTTTTTCTTTTTATAGACGAAATGGACAATAAAGGGTACAAGAAATCTAATGATAAGTATTATCCATATTGGATGAAATCGAACTAGCGATAAAATACTTTGTTTATTTGTAGATAAAATTGTAGCGTTTAGTAGAAAAATTGAAATATTTACTATTTTGTTTTCATGGAATTTGTCAACTTTATAAAGTTTTTTTAAATGTATTAAAAATCTGCTAATTATCATGGGAAGTATAATAAACAAAACCAATTGAAATAAAATATAAATCACATCGACACTTTCCCTAAAAAGCAAATAAAATACAAAAGGAATTAAAATAATCGCAATTAAATATCCTAGTATCTCAGCGAGTAGAGAAGATTTCTTATCTCCCCTAAATACATGAGTATAAGGTATTGCTATTACAGCTGGTGGAAGCGCACATAAAATAATGAATCCCATCAAATAATCCCTTTCCTCCAATAATAAGAAAGACGGTATTAGAATGAATAAAGACAATAATACATAATTTACAAAAAGCAAATTTATTGCCCTTTTTACATCCCTCGATATCTTAAAATCAAACTGGAAAT
>CAZFGC010000125.1:0-7976 GCA_964518285.1 Microcaldota archaeon | reverse complement strand
AAGAAAGTAAGAAAGGTAAAGAAAGTAAAAAGAAAAGTAAAAAAAGGTAAAAAAAGGTAAAAAATAAAAAAATAAAATGGTAGCTAGAAATTCAAAAAGGATAAAAAGAGATTGTTTTTGTTTGGTTTTTGGCTAGTTTTTGTTTCTAAGATAAATAAAAAATTCCTGTTGTTTAGTTTTTTTGCTTGGCTTTATGGGGGTTATTCCCTCTACACTGTATCCATTGACCGATGCCCAGTTAGAAATATCTTCGACAACTTCAAGACATTTTTTATAATCGATTTTCTCAATTCTTTTTTTGGTTTTAGATTTGTTTACTATCTCAAATGGTGGCTTAATGAGTCCAAGGACTTCGCCGTCATCTTTTAACCATTTTTTCACAATCGGTAGAAGTTCTTTTATTGAAGAAAAAGTTACGTCTATCAGGCACAAATCTACTTTTTCGTCTAAATTAACTTTCCTTGCATCAGTATTCGGTAAATAAATAACTCTGCTATTTTTCCTGAGATCCTTATGTAGAGGATCACCTATATCTATTGCATATATTCTCTTTGCACCATGTTTTAATGCATAGTCAGTAAATCCTCCTACACTGCATCCTAAATCTGCAACAATTTTATCTCTGAAGTCAATATTAAAACGTTTTGCAGCGATATCAAGCTTATATCCTCCTTTACCAACAAATTCGAAATGCTTAAGGAGAACAATTTTTGAATTTTCGTTAATGTCTTTGCTTGGCTTTGTCACAATTTGTCCGTCAACTTCCACGTATCCTTCTTTTATAAGATATTTTGCTTTCTCTCTACTATCAACAAGCTTCTTTTTTACAAGAGCGATATCTAATCTCATTTTATCTCTGGGGGTAAGTAATTTGATGATTTGGTTTCGCAGTAAAAAGACAGTGAAAAGAACTTATTTATGAGAAGAAATGTAAAAAAGAATGCGTATGTATTGTGTCGTGCGTTGTGGTATGTATCTATTGTGCTACGTACGATCTGATAATGCTATACTATATGATACTACTATACCATACTATATGATACTACTATATAATGCTATGTATCGTGATTAAACTGTTAAATGTATGCGATATCTAGCTCTACTTCTTTTTCGAATTCTTCTGGTTTTCCAAGTTGTGCGTACTGTACTCCTGTTAGAATTGTAGTAACTCTCACATAATCTTGTTCTTCTCCAAGTCTTGCTCCCCAAATTACATCTGCATTCGGATCTAACTGTGATGTGATTCCCTCTCCTATCCTCGTTGCTTCACCAAGAGTTAGATTTCTACCTCCATCTATGTGAATGAGTGCGCCTTTTGCTCCTTCGTAACTTACATCAAGTAATGGATGCTCAAGAGAGGATCGAATTACTTGATTAACTTTATCTGGTCCTCTTCCCTCTCCTACGCTAAGCATTGCAACTCCTCCATTTGTCATTATTGTTTTTACATCTGCAAAATCTATATTTATTAGACTTGGTAAGACTATAGTGTCGCTTATACCTCTTATAGCCCTTGCAACAATCTCGTCTGCAAGTTTAAATGCTTCATTCATTGGGAGATTTGGAGCATATTGAACAAGTCTATTGTTATCGATAATAACCACTGTGTCTACTGCTTTCTGAAGTTCTCTTAGACCCCACATTGCTTTATCAACTCTCGCTCTTTCTAGTGAGAAAGGAGTAGTAACAACAGCAACGACTATTGCTCCTTCTTCCTTTGCGATCCTTCCGATTATCGGGCTAGCTCCGGTTCCTGTACCTCCTCCCATACCTGCACAAAGGAATACAAGATTTGCTCCACTTATTGCTTCCCTTATTTTCTCTTTAGCAGCTTCAGCGCACTTTGCTGCGATTTCTGGAAATCCACCCGCTCCTAAACCTCTAGTTATGTTTTCTCCAATGAGTATTTTTTTGTTAGCCTCTATTATTTTTAGGTGAGTTGCATCGGTATTTATTGCAACAGTAGTTGCACTTTTTATTCCAAATTTCATTATTCTATTCACTGTATTGCATCCGCCTCCACCTACTCCTACAACAAGTATTTTCACCTTATCAGAGGTGAACAATTCATCATTTTCTTTTGCACTTACACTCAGAATGGGTTCAAACATATCCTCGCCTCTTTTATTTTTTCTTTTTTCTTTTGTTTTTTTTCTTTTGTCTTTTCTTTTTTTCTTTTTTACCCTATTACGTCAATATCTGAATACACGGGTAAAACTTCTTTTTCTTTGAGTGGTGTTCCTGCTACACTGGCTCCCTTAACACCAGTGACTATAGCAACTATTTCTATCCTTCCATCATATCCTGGGATTAACCTTGCTCCCCATTTAACATTTGCGTGAGGATCCATTCTTTCTGTAATTATTTCTCCTGCCTTAATTGCATCTCCTAGTGTTAGGTCAGCTCCCCCACTTATGTGAATTAAAGCTCCTCTAGCTCCTTCAAATTCAACATCTAGAAGTTTGTTCTTTAAAACTCCTTCCGCTGCTGCTTCTACTTTGTTTGTTCCTTTACCTTCACCTACTGCTATGAATCCAACATCTCCTGATCCCATTATAGCTCTTACATCTGCAAAATCTATGTTAATAAGACTTGGTTGTGTTATTGTCCAAACAAGCCCTCCAACTGCCCTTGCTAAAATTTCATCGGCAACAGCAAATGCTTCGTTCATTGGGAGATTTGGGACAAGCTCTACAAGCTTATTATTATCAACGATGATCACTGAATCACAGTGTTTTCTCAATTCTTGTATTCCTTCGTCAGCCTTGCTTTTTCTTGCCTTTTCAAGAGCAAACGGATATGTAACCATTGCTACTGTAATTGCACCCTGTTCTTTGGCTATTTGTGCAACTACTGGCGCACCTCCAGTACCTGTTCCTCCTCCCATACCTGCGCATATGAAAACTAATTGAGAATCTCTGAGAGCTCTTTCAATCAAAGGTCTATCGACTTCAGCAGCTTTTCTTCCTATGTCAACAAAACCTCCAGCTCCAAGGCCCTTTGTAATACTTTTACCTATCAGTATCTTTTGTATTCTTTCATCCAAAGTTTGCAAGTGCTGGTTGTCTGTATTAATTGCAACTAAATCCGCTCCTTTAATACCCCATTTTAACATTCTTTGAAGACTATTATTTCCTCCTCCTCCAACACCAGCCACAACAATTTTTATTCTTTCAAGTGGCCCTCCTTCACTTTCTTCAATACTTTTACCTGTAACAGATTGTAATAGACTCTCCATGTCGATCGCCTCGAGCAAATAAAATTCAAAATATTTAAATATCTTTCTATTTCTCGAATTTCTTCGACGTAAAATTTGAATCAAAAAAATAGCTCTTATCGAAAAATGTAGAATAGCCAAAATTAGATTTGTTTGGATTTGTTTGATTGCTGATGCTGAGAGATCTTTCAGTTAATAACTCTTCTCTCTTTATTTCCGCATTTTTCACATACAAAAATTCTAGATCTAAAAACCATACTGCTTCTGCAATTTGAACAAAAAGCTTTGATTACTCCTAATCCTCTTTCTTTTAATGTTAGTTCTACAGAAAATGGTGTAATCCTTTTTATTCTTGCTTTTAAAATGTCTCCTATTTTAAACTCATCTCTTATCGACTTTACAAAAGCATGTTTTATCTCTGAAATGAATAATACTCCTAACGCTTTGAGACCTTTTTCATTTTCTATAGACAAAAAAGCTAAATTTTCTAAAATCTCATCGACTCTTCCATATACTATATCTCCCACTTTTAATCTTGCTACTTCCCTGTATGGGATAACTGTAGCCCTTCGTTTTGAATCTACATGGAGCTCTCCGAAACAACTGCTTTTTATCTTACCATCTTTAATATAAGTATTTTCTCCAGGAAGATATTCTTCTTCTGTCCCTATTTCTTCACCAGGCAACAACAATTTATT
This sequence comes from Microcaldota archaeon, assembly GCA_964518285.1. Classification (GTDB taxonomy): domain Archaea; phylum Micrarchaeota; class Micrarchaeia; order CABMEP01; family CAZFGC01; genus CAZFGC01. The sequence continues at coordinate 4,061 of CAZFGC010000125.1, read as the reverse complement.
CAATTTTTCACCGATTCACACCGAATTTATCACGTTAATCTTTACATTTTTCAAAAAAATTTTTCGATTGATCAGAAAAATTATATTCAGAGGTTTTAAATTTTATAAAAAATTTTAAATGCTTTTCTTTCTTGCGTTGTTGTGGGAATATGACTCTCGAATTATCAGAAATATCTCGTACTATTTTAGAGCAAAGATATTTAAGAAGGAACGAGAAAGGAGAAATTATTGAAACTCCAGAACAGTTATTTAGAAGAGTTGCTAAGGATATTGCATTAGCTGATGCACTTTACCTAAAAAAAGAGGAAAAAGAAAATCAAAAAACGCTAGAAGAGAAAATTAAAGAAACTGAAGAAAAATTTTACGAAGTAATGACTTCTCTTGAATTTCTGCCAAATTCCCCGACACTTATGAATGCTGGATGCGACCTTCAGCAACTTTCTGCTTGCTTTGTACTTCCTATAGAAGATGATATGAATTCTATTTTGGAAACTGCAAAAAGAGCAGGTATGATCCATAAAACTGGTGGCGGAACTGGATTTTCATTTTCAAGATTAAGACCAAAAGGAGATATTGTAAAATCCACTGGAGGGATCGCTAGCGGCCCTATATCCTTCATGAAAATAATTAATGCTATCACTGAAGAAATAAAACAAGGTGGTAAAAGAAGAGGAGCAAACATGGGTATTTTAAGTGTCTATCATCCTGACATTTTAGAATTTATAACTTGTAAAAAAATCGAAGGAGAAATTTCTAATTTTAACATAAGTGTAGCTGTAGATTCTAATTTTATTAATGCGGTCCGAGAGGATAAAGAAATTCCTTTGATAAATCCTAGAAATAATGAAATTGTCCGCTATGAAAGTGCTAGAAAAATTTTCGACTTAATCTGCGAAATGGCTTGGAGAAATGGAGAACCTGGAGTAATCTTCATAGACAAAATAAACGCAGCCAATCCTACCCCTCAACTTGGAAAAATCGAATCTACTAACCCTTGTATAGCTGGAGATTCTTTAATCCCAACAGAAAAAGGACTTTTAAGAATGAAAGACCTTGTCAACGAACCTGGAATAAAAGTTTTAGTTGACAATAGAGTGAAAATAAATTACAATGGCACATGCATGCAGCAGCTCGGCACATCCCTAGCAAAAATGGAAAAAGCTTGGCTCTCTGGAGTAAAAAAAACAATCAAAATAACAACATCGCACGGATACGAACTTATATGCACTCCTGACCATTTTGTATTAACAAAAAATGGATGGAAAAAGGCAATTGACCTAAAAGTAGGGGAAGATAAACTATTGATCCAAAGTGGGCCTGGTTTTTTCAACAACGAATATGAAATTAAAATTGGGAATGAAAATTGTAAAGATGAGAATGATAAAGATGAGAAACGTAATAAATTAAATTTGCCCAAAAAATGGAGTAAAGAATTAGGTCAAGTAATAGGATGGTTAATAGGTGATGGGTGGCTCGTAAAAAGCACGAATAAAAATTGTAGGGTAGGATTCGTATTTTCAAAAGACGATAAAAAAATATACAACTACATGAAAAAGATTTTAGAATCTTATTACGGGAAGAAGATTAAAACTATAGAGAGAAATAGAATAAAATACTTATCATACCACAGTAAAAAATTTGTAAAATTTTTTGAGGCTCTTGGAATAAAAAACTGGACAGCGGAGACTAAGGAAGTTCCTGAATCTATATATACTGCACCATACGAAGCAGTCATTGGATTTTTACAAGGATTATTTACTGCTGGTGGAACAGTAAGTATATCAGAAAAATCAGCATATATAAGATTAACTTCTAGCTCTGAAAGACTATTAAAAGGTGTTCAACTTCTTCTATTAAACCTTGGAATTTACTCAAAAATTTATGATCGTTCACTCGAAGGAAGAAAATGCTTCTCATACCTATCAAAAAATGGAAAATTAAAAATCTACACTTCAGGAAAATGCTATGAACTAGAAATTTCAAAAGACAATGTCCTAAAGTTCTTGGATAAAATTGGATTTCTATGCAATAAACATAAGAAAAAAATAAACTTGCTAAAAAGTAAAAAATATTATAGTACGACGTTTTACGATGAAGTAAAAACTATAGAAGATGCGGGCTATAGAGAAGTATACGACCTATCAGAGCCTTCGACTCACACATTCATAGCAAATGGTATTGTAGTTCATAATTGTGGTGAGCAACCTCTGCTACCTTACGAGAGCTGTAACCTTGGATCAATTAACCTCGCAAAACTTGTAAAAAAAGAAAACAAAGAAATTGACTTCGAAAAACTAAAAAAAATTACAAAAATCGCTGTCCACTTCTTGGATAATGTAATAGATAGAAATAATTATCCATATCCAGAGATCGAAGCTCTTACAAAAGGAAATAGAAAAATCGGACTTGGAGTTATGGGATTTGCTGATTTATTAATTCAGCTTGGCATACCTTACAATTCAGAAGAAGCTGTGAAACTTGCAGAAAAAATTATGAAAGAAATAAAATACTATGCAAAAGAAGCTTCGCGAGAACTTGCAGAAAAAAGAGGCGTCTTCCCAAACTTCGAAAAAAGCATATACAACGATGGAAACCCAGAAAATAGAATTAGAAATGCAACTCTTACAACGATAGCTCCGACTGGGACTTTAAGCTTAATTGCTGGGTGCTCTAGTGGAATAGAACCTCTTTATTCTTTGGTTTATGAAAGCCATAGAATGGATAGAACTTTCCTAGAAGTAAACAAATATTTCTTACAAACTTTAAAAGAAAGAAATCTTTATAGCGAAGAGCTTTTAAAGAAAGTAATGAAGATTGGTTCATTGCAAAAAATCTCAGAAATTCCTGAGGATATTAAAAAAATATTTGTAGTTGCTAGAGACCTCCATTACAGCGATCATATAAAAATACAGGCTGCGTTCCAAAAGTATGTTGATAATGCTGTGTCTAAGACGATTAATTTTCCAAACAATGCAACTAAAGAAGATATAAAAAATGCTATTCTTCTTGCTCATGATTTGGGATGTAAAGGGATAACTGTCTATAGGGATGGAAGTAGAAGATTCCAAGTGTTAAAGTTAAAAGAAAGTAAAGAGATCCTTAAGAAAAAAGAGGCTGGAAAAAGGATAAGTGGGGAAAGAATAATAGTAGAAACTGGATGCGGAAGAATGTATGTGAATATAAATAAAGACAATGGACTTCCAATCGAGGTATTTGCAAGTATGGGGAAGGCTGGCGGATGTGTTTCAGCACAAAATGAAGCAATTGGAAGACTTTGTTCTTTAGCACTTAGGTATGGAATCCCAATAGAAGAAATAATAAAACAACTCGAAGGAATTTGCTGTGAAAAACCAATGGGGATAAAGGAAAAAATAAGATCTTGTGCTGATGGTATTGCAACAGCACTTAAAATAATTTACAAAGACATGGAAAAAAATGAAGAAGTAAATAAAATTCTTCAACTCAAAAGAAAAAGAATGAAAATACATCCAGGATTAACGATAAGGAAAGAAACTGGATGCGGAAATATGTATGTAACCGTAAACTTCAACGTGGATGATTTATCGATGGAAGAAATTTTTGTTTCTTTAGGGAAAGCTGGAGGATGCGCTTCAGCACAAACAGAAGCAATTGCAAGACTTACGTCCCTGCTATTTAAGTATAGAATTAGTTCTGAAGAAATTACGAAAGAGCTAGGAGGTATAAGATGTATATACGGTAATTCATGCGCTGATACTGTCGCAAGCGCAATAAAAGATATTAAAAATTTAATAGAAAGATCAGACAAAAAATTTATAACTAATGCAATTGCTTATGAAATTTATATTTCAAACGAAGAACATAGCAGTGAACACAAAGAAAATAGAGAAAGAAGACTTGAAATTTGCCCAGAATGTGGTGGAGAAATAGAAATCGGTGAAGGATGTTTTACTTGTAAGATATGTGGATTCACGAAATGTATGTAATCGCAGAAAAGTATAATTCTTGCTTGTTGTGGATGCTATTGCAAAGTGATAAAATTTTAAACTATTACTTTTTTATTATTAACACCTAATAAAAGG
>CAZFGC010000124.1:0-3361 GCA_964518285.1 Microcaldota archaeon | reverse complement strand
AATTAAAAAAGCAGTCGAAATAAAATAAAGTTTAAATTTAAATAAAAAGTTTAAATTTAAAAAGATTAACAAAAAATTAACAAAACAAGATTAAACAAAGCCAAACACGTAGCCCCGTCGTCTAGTGGCCAAGGATAGCGGGCTTTGGACCCGCAGACGTCGGTTCGAATCCGACCGGGGCTATTAAGTTCAAATAGACCATACAACCTGATCTGCAAATTATTTCGAACTGAAAACTGTAATTTCGTATCGAACGAAAAATAGACGCAGAATTATTTCACACATCCAAAAGAGTATTTTTTCATAATCTCATGACTTCTAGTAACAAAATCTACTAATCGTTGAGTTTCATTTTTGAAGATACGCAAAAAGGTTCCCCTAGAGAGCAAAATTTTAAAAACTTTCTAAGTAAAAAAATCACAACATGTTTCGCATTTTGATATTGGTAGTTTTATTTTTTGTAGCGAGTGGTTGCATTGGGCCAGTAACAGGGGAAAGAGCCAAAGGTGTAGCTGACGTTAGAGGTATTAGGGATGATAAGAACATAGTGATGGAAAATACATCAGATACAGCAGTGGACGAGCTTGGTTATGATCTCAAAGATTTTCTGATTGTAAATGGAATGGAGAGGATATCTTCAAAGTTGGAAGTTCAGGAAGTTGTTGTGTATGATGACGAAGGACCTGTGGAGGTAGGAAAATCGCATTTTTATTACTTTTATTATAAAACCAATTCCAGCTATGAAGAATTGATTGAGAAGTATTCAAAAAACTTTCACGATTGGGAAGTTGTGTCTATAAATAATATTACCCACAAACCCTCACCATGGGCTGCCATAGTAGTACCGGTAGTTGCTGTGCTTCCATATTCAAATAGTACTGAGATAACATTACGGAAATCAGGATGTGAAATTATGTGTCCGGAAATGAAAATATCCATTCCTCATACCAATCCTGCAACACTTAGTATGATGTGTAATAAAATAGAGTACAATGCGAATGCAAGTTATATGGCGGCAAAATATGATATAGACTACAATGAAGAAGTACATAAACGAGCATGTCTTAGTAATCTAAGTTCTTAGAAAACCGCTCGTATTTTTACAAGTGTTCCTTTAAAATTTTGATCACTTCTTTTTGCATTTCTAGAGCACTTTTATAACCATACTTTGAAAAATTTCTGTGGATAAAAGGATGGAGTGCAAAGTGGGGTTGAGTTATTACATATTCGGAAAAATCGAAAACGACTGGTTTTTGTGAGATTTTTTCTCCATAAACCCTTTTTATGAGGTTTTCAGCTTGCTCTCTTCTTACTATAGAAGCGTCAGTCATTTTATGCACAAATGAAAAAGAAAAAGTACAGACAGTTTTCTTATCATTTATTAAGTCTATTCCCTCCTTCTTAACATCTTTTACTTCTACAGTGATGAATTGTCCCTCTTCTTTTATAGTATACTCACCCGAAGAGAATTCTACCATGCATAAGTGAATTAAATACTCATGTCCTTCTTTTCTTTTAAAAGCATGTGTTAAAAAATAAAGGTTCTTGTCTTTAAAACCGAAAAATCTAGTCCATCCGCTCGTCCAGTCGGATCTTAATTTTTTTCCATCAACTAAAACAGGCTGATAGAAATTTGAAGGAATTTGAAGTCCAATTCTTGGTTCGAATATCACAAAGTCCACTAGAGGAAAAGTTGTGGAGAAGGCGAAAGATTCTTTCTTTTCTTCTTCATTTCTTTTGGTATCTTTTATTCTTTCATTTATTTTGTTATAAAAGTCATTAATTTTTTCTTTAAATTCTTCATCTTCACAGATTTTACACATCTTTCACACGTTCGTTTCATTTGTTTTTCATTTTTTTCATTTTTCATTCTTTTTTCTCATTCTCTTTTATTTTGTATTCTTCATTGAAATTTATAGTTTTAATTTCTTCAACCAAGTTCTTTACGATGTTTAAGAAATTTATTTTCCTTTTTAGATATTCTTCACTTAAATCAGCTTTCACATTTACCTTTAAGTTTGAGTTTTCTATTTCAAAATTACCAATTAATTTGCAGTCTTCAAAAATCGCAGAAATTTTTTCATTAGTATCTTTTAGTATTTTAATAACTTTTACTCTATATCTTAAGTTTTTTCCAGCTAGTGGATGGTTAAAATCGACTATTACTCTTCCGCCACTTATGCTTTGTATGATTCCGTCATTTCCATCGATATTTACCACCATACCAGGGACAGGATTTATTTTCTCTTCTTTAAATTTTGATAAAGGTATAATTCTGAAAAGTGTCGCATCTCTTTTTCCAAAACCTTTTTCATAAGCCACAAATATTTCTTTTTCTTCATTTTCTTTCATACCGAGTATCCCTTCCTCCAAGCCTTCTATCATTTGCTTTTTACCAACCAGAACTAATTGCGGTTTGTATTCCACGTTTTCGTCATAAATGTTAGCTTTTTTGGCCTCTTCTTCTATAGTAGTGTCAAAGACACTTCCATCTTCGAGCATTCCAACATAATCTATTTTTATTAGAGAATTTTTTTCTACAATAGGTTCACTCATGATATCACGATAAAAAAAGGAACAAATTATTTAAAATCTTTCGAAAAAAAGGATATGAATAAAGATCAATTCATCAAAATACTAGTAGTTGTAGTAATCGTATTCTTTATCATACAAATGTTTACTTGGTGGAGAGGGACCGAGCAAATAAGATCCAATGTTTACAACACTACAGGATTTGCTACTGGTAAGATAGTTAATTTTGAACCAATTTTAGTTGTTCCGTTGAACGAAAAAAATAAAGAAATAGTGCAAGATATCCTAAAAAACAACGAAATAGAGTACTATACTACTTTAGAAAGAAGTATGAAAATATTTTTCAAAGACAGAAAAGATATTTTAAAAATAAGAGAAAAATTTGATTCGGCGATAGCTACAGCAACAGTCTCTTTTACTTCTGGAAAATTTGATATAAATGGATCTTTAGAAGAATTATCTATAGATCCTATTTCTATATACATTGATCCTTATGTTGGAAATGAGGAACTAGATTTTGAAATATTTGCAACGATTTATGAAGTAAATGACGTAAAAGAAGTAAGAGTAATTAACTTAAATCCAATACCAAGGGATGAAGTAATAATGGTCAATGGAACGATGAACTGCGATTCTGTTATAGTTACAGGATATGTCAACTGGGAAGATAGGTATAATGCAAATAAGATAAAGGAGGATATAGAGAAAGAAGAAAAATTGTATAACGTCTCGGTTTACATTTCTGACGAAGTAAAGTATGAAATTTCTCCATTTCAAATGGAGAAGATAAAACAAAAATTAAATGAGAGCAATATCGAGTTTTCTAATT
>CAZFGC010000123.1:0-4918 GCA_964518285.1 Microcaldota archaeon | reverse complement strand
ATTGCTTTGTTACCTTCAAACGATTGTATTTTTTCTTTTTTCTGTGCAGGGATTTTGCTACTATCTAATAAAATTGCTACGCAAAAATGAGATACAGTCCTACCTTTTTCATCAGCATATACTTCGACAAATTTGATATCGTAATTCATTTTTGTTAACATTTTTATAGCTTTTAATAAGGAGTAAAGATAATAGCTTTGTTCGTTACAGTCCCCCACACCAGTTTTTTCAATTTCTCTTGGAAGTTGGGGTGCTTTTCCACTTGCAAAGCTCGATGGGTAGTATTTGAAATTAATACTTTCTACGGATTTTTCCGCTATTTGAAATTCGTTTAAATTTTTTGATTGTTTTAAGTGATCAACAATCTCTTTAGCTTTTTTCATTATAGACGGAGTGGGTTCTGTAAGATCATTAAAAGAGATATATCTAATATCCGCGTGTTTTTGCATACACTTCACATATTCTAGTATTGTATCATATTTTTTAAATTTTTTACTATATTCATTATACTGATTGCAATTAGCCAAAGCTAGCGAGGTCAATGAAGTAGTTAATATAATAGTTCCTAGCATTTTTTTCATGTTATTATTTATCTTTTCATAAAATATAAATTTTGCCTTCTTCCCTTTCCTTTTTCTAATTTTGGCTGTCTATGATTTTATGACTTTGTAATCCGAAAAGTATTTATTTTTAAACTGTAATGAAAAATCATGCATATCATACTTGAGGGAGGGGTACACGAGATTGGAGGGAATAAACTATTTATAATTGGAAAGAAAGAAAGGATAGGAATAGACTTTGGCAGGTCCTTCTCTGTAGAGAAGAGATTTTATTCTAGACCTTTCATGAGACCTCCAAAGTGGAACCCTCTTCCTGTTTTAGTTGATATAGGGTATTTACCAAATCCAAAGAGTTATGAAGGATTATATAGAAATGATTTAATAGAAGCTTCGAGAAGCGTTAGAGATTATAATTTATCAAAAGAGCCTTTTCTTTCACATCTTTTTATTTCCCATGCACATTCAGACCATTATGGTAGCGCAGCTTACCTGCATGAGTTAACAAACATTTGCGTCGGTAGAAAAACGAAAGACCTTTTAGAAGCGTACGAAGAAATTTCATCAAAGATTACTATAGAGAATGAGTTTTTAAAATATAAAAAAATACCAACGAACGAAGAATTAAGAAGCTTAAAAGAAAGGATATCTGAAATATTTAGAGAATATAAGTTGACTTTTAACGATGAAATTTTCGAAAAAATAATTAGCGGAAGTGAAGAAGCAAGAAAAGCAATCAACAAAGAGATTAAAAAGGATCAATCAGTAAAAGAAATTTTTGAAAAAATAAGAGATGGAGTAATTGGCGTTACAAATTCGGTTCTCAAAAAGAGAAATATAGAAAGTAAAGAACTCCTAAAGAAAATTATTAGTAGCTTCGTGGCCAACTTAGAAAGGATAATTTTTGGAAGCTTTGGTTCAGATGAAATTTATTCAAAAATAAAGGGGGAGAAGGAAAAGATATCTTCAGGAGAAAGGAGCTTAAAGATTATAGAAGATGAAAAATTGATAAAGTTAGAAGAATTTGAAGTCCTACCTCTAAGGGTTTCACATCAAGTAGTAGATTCGTATGCGTTTATAGTATACGCAAACGGAAAGAAAATAGGATATATAAGCGATTTCAGATGGCATGGCGATGAAGTTGAAAAGACAACAAAATGTATAGAGAGAATGAGTAAAGAAAAAATTGATTACCTACTTATAGAGTTTACTAGGGCGCACGAAGATTATGAGCCTACGAGAGAGCAAGTAATTGAAAGAGAAATTCAAGCAATAAAAAGATCCAAGGGTTTGACTATAGTAGATGTACCATTAAGTAATAACTGGGAATTGAATTTGCAATATCAAATTGCAAAGCTAACTAACAAATATTTGTGTATTTCTCCAAAATTTGCCAGGATTTTAAAGGCAATTGATGGAAGTTATGGTTTTCCAAAAGTTGAGGATAAAAATATCCTGATCTATAAGGACAAGAATAGTGAAGGAGATTATAGTCCTGATAGAAAATGGGAGGAATTTTTCTTCAATTTGAAAAACACAATAACTACGGAAGAAATTCATAAAAATCAAGGAGACATAATTTTCATTGGAGGATACTTTGATGTAAATAGAATATTCTCCGAGATAAGACCAGTACCTGGTAGTGTCTACATCAGACCTTTCAGAACATACGAGGAAGGAAGTCTCGAAGAAGAAGATATTCTCCCAGAAATAGAAGCAGAAAGACTAGCGTCTCTCGTTAGAATGGAACAATGGTTGAGAGTCTACAATTTATTCTGGGAGACAAAGATGCCGTATATCTCTGGACATGCAACTTCATCCGATGTGATCAGGGCAGTTAAAGAGATAAATCCGAAGAATGTAATTCCAATCCATACGGAACATCCAAAGTATTTTGCGTCTCTTCTAAGAGATACGAACATAAACGTAATAATACCTGAAAAAGGGAAAGAAATATTACTTACGGGGCGTAAGTAACTTACGGTGCGTAAGATTTAAAATCTTTACGAAGAAAAACAGACATGTATTTTTCTATAGGCCCGAAGGAAAGAAAAGGAGATTTTTTTAATTTTGAGCAAGAGTATAAAGAGTTGAAAGAGGCAATTTACGGACCTCATAGAATTATCGTTATAAAAGGATTGCGTAGGACAGGTAAAACAAGCTTAATGCGAGTAGTTTATAACGAAATAAAAGGTCCAAAGATTTTCATCGATACTAGAGAAATACCCGAGATCACAGCAAAATGTGTGAATTTGTTTATGCGCGAAATTTTTTTGGATTATGTTAAGAAAGAGAAAATATTGGAAGCAATTTTTAGCTACATTAAAAGTATCGAGCTTGGGCTTAAAGTAACACTTAGAAAAGAAAGACCAATTCTTTCGAAATTATTAATTGAAATAAATGAAGAATTAGAAAGAAAAGGAAAAAAGCTAACGATTTTTATCGACGAGGCACAGGTACTCAAGAGAGTAGGATTCGATAGACTACTTGCTTTTATTTACGATAGATTAAAAAATTTCAAAGTCATTCTTGCTGGTTCAGAGATAGGATTGCTTGATGAGTTAATTGGAATAGAAAGTGGTGCTCCACTTTACGGAAGGGCAAAGAAGATTATCGAAATTAAAAGATTGGAGCGTGATAAATCGGTTCAATTTCTAAAATTAGGATTTTCGCAAGTAAAAAAGAGGGTTAGCGAAGAAGAGATAAATGAGGTGGTAGATAAACTTGATGGGATTATTGGATGGCTTACTGCGTACGGTTTCTATTCTCTTGAAAAAGGACATGAAGAGGCGCTTAAAAAGACATTAACGGAAGGGTCGAAAATTATTGCTGATGAGATAGAAAAGTTTCTATCCAATAGAAAAATAGCACGTAAAAGATATCTTTCTATTCTCTCGCTATTATCAATTAAACCGTTAACTTGGACAGAAATTGAGCGAGGTTTAACCGTTAGAGGAGATAAAGTCCCAGAAAGTAGACTTTCTCAACTTCTAGAATCTCTGCAAGACTACGGATTTGTAGAAAAAGCTAATGGGCACTATAAGCTGTCGGACCCACTCATCGTCGGAGCCGTAAAATTACTTACGGGGCGTAAGTAACTTACGGTGCGTAAGTTGAAGAATAAAATGAAGTGAAGAATAAAGATGAAGAATAGAAAAATAAAAAATGAAAACTAAAAAACAACAAAAAACTAAAAATGCAAAAGAAATTAATTTAATCTTTTTTATTTTTTTATGGTGTCTTTCGAGTGTGGGAAAGAGCTTGTTAAATATGCTAGGTCTGTGCTTGAAACCTATTTTAAAAGCGGAAAAGTAGATCTTCCTACTGACATTAGGGAAGATCTTAAAAAAGAGCTCTTAGAAAAAAGAGGAGTGTTTGTAACTATTCATTCTTATCCATCATATGAACTTAGAGGTTGTATAGGAATTCCCTACCCTGAAAAAGAATTAATAAGAGCTGTAATGGATGCGACATTAGCCTCTGCTTTAGAAGATCCGAGATTTGATCCACTAACAGAAAGCGAACTTGAAAAAATAGTAATAGAAATAAGTATATTAACTGAGCCAAAGCTCATAAAAGTGAAAGATCCAAAAGAATACTTGGATAAAATAAAAATAGGGAGGGATGGACTAATAATAAAATATGGTTGGCATTCAGGACTTCTGTTGCCGCAAGTTCCTGTTGAGCAAGGGTGGAACGAGGAAGAATATTTAAGCTGGCTTTGTTACAAAGCAGGTCTTCCCGGAGATGCTTGGTACGATAAAAAAGCGGAGATTTACTCATTCCAAGCACAAATTTTTTATGAAGAAAAGCCAAAAGGGGAAATTCGTGAAAAAAAGCTAGGATAATTGATAGTGGTTGATGGTAGCATGAAAAAATATGCAAGGTTAATGGAAATAAACGGTTCAATTGCGATAGTTCTTCCAAAAGAAGTAGAAAGAGAAGTAGGAATAAGTATAAATTCACCTGTCTCGATAGAAGTAAATAGAAATAGAATAATTGCAAATGTTGAAATTTCGAAAGTGGAGATGAATGTAATTAAGAAACTTTTAGGCTATAAGTTCGAAGAAAGAACTAAAAAGCTTATAGATGAAAAATTCACTCCAGCGCAGAAGAAAATTTTACGTGATTTAATAAAAAGGAGAGTTATAGTTGCTTACAAAAGTGAAAAATACAAGGAGGAAGTTTATAGCGTCCCAAAGAAAATTTATGAAATTCTTGTAAATTTTGGAATAGTAAAAAAGGAAAAAAGAGAAGAAACGAGAGAAGAAAAAATAAAAGGAGAAGTAAAAGAGATAAAAGAAGAAAAAAAAGAAAAGGAAAAAGGAAAGGAATTAGAGAAAAAAGAAAAAGAAAAAGAA
>CAZFGC010000122.1:0-2052 GCA_964518285.1 Microcaldota archaeon | reverse complement strand
AATATTATGACAGGACCTTTAATCATTTTCAAGCACTCATTTATAGTTGTCTCCATGCAAACCCCATCCACAACATCGCTGACATTAACACTTTTATTTGCAATTTCTATGGAATTTTTTATTTTTTCCGCACAGCTTTTTATATAATTTGTCTCATTCATTCCGCTTGGATATTGAGGGAGGATATAAATAGAATCTGATTTTTTCAGTTCTTCAACAAAAGAAATTAAAGATACAGGTCCAGTTTCCATTGAGATTAGTGAATTTATAGCAAACGTAACTCCAAGTAACAAGACTATTATAACCCCAAAGATAACCGCCCAACTTTGCAAGACTTTTCCTTTCATGAATATTGCTTGCTTTTTCAATACGATAAAGAAAAATAAGATGAATAAAATAGCCAATATCAAGACATCAGCCACAAGCATGACAAGGAGGGGAATTCCTGTAATCCAGTATTTCTTCTCTTCCTCCCTTACCCCGAGAGGGTCTGAGATGGATTCAAGGATAGGAACGGAAATACTTTTTGCAATTCTAGCAAAAAATGAAGGTGCCCTAGTTGCTTCGAATTTTTTCTTTCTTTCTATAATTTCATCTAATTTCTCTCTAATAGAATCCAATTCATTTACTTTTCCATCAACTTCTTCATACTTAATTTTTTCCATACTTAAGTTTATTTTCTTAACTTCTTCGTAAGCAGGATCATCCTTCCTTATTATTAAATTAATAGTATCTATTTTTTGCATGACTTTATCGATGCTGCTTTTCAATTTTGAATAAGAAACATTCGATGTGTTTAAATAAGCTTCAAAATTATCGATTTTTTCTTCCATCCTAACAAGGTCAGAAGATGCAAGGTCATAATATCCAGCTGCCATGTCATAGTAATATTTTTGGCTTATATTATTTATTTCATTTACATACTCATCAATTTTTTCATCAACAAAAATGCTTTTTATTTCGGCCCCAAATAACTTCAGTTCATTAAATCTTTCACTAAGCGAATCAAATTTATTTTGCAAAGCAACCTTCTTTTTTGCAGTAAGATAGTATTCCTCCCTGCTTAGAGTTTCGTTTAAAATTTTGCTAGATACATTATTAACTTCTTCAAAGCAAGCAGACTTTTCGATATATCCACTTATGATAATTGTAGATGAGGAAAGAGCAGTAGTATTATACGTTGGAGGGAAGCATATCCCATATCCTCCGACCTCAGGAGTTTTGAAAAGCTTCAACGCTGTTAAATTTCTGCTAAGAGAATCAAGTGATGAAATAGAATTATAAATTGAATTAAGTTTCTCGCTCACGTTAAAATTAATTTCTTCACTGCTGCTTACATCAAGTTGGGAAAGAATATTCATAATTAGCGTTACATTACCATCAAATCCTTTTCTTATTTTTGAAAATGCAAGCAAATTGTCAAAAAATTCCATACCAGCTCCTTGTGAAATTGCAAAGCAAGCATAATCAAGAGCACAAGCATTATTACAGCTAGTTATATCATAACATTCTGCTCTATCTTGTCCCGTATACATCATGCAGGTTTTTTCAGAAGGTCCGAGGCGCGTCATAGAATTTCTGCTAGCATTAAATGCCAACACATTTTCCCTTATTTTCTCTATTTCACTTTTTGTTATATAATTGCTAACAAAGCACTTTTCATTTAATACTTTTTTAATTTCATCGAGATTTTTTACAAAGCTGTTATTTTTGATAAGAAATATCTCTTTTCCGCCAATTGAGTATAAAGTATAATTTTCTCCTTTAAATGTAATAGTAGAATTAGAAAGATACAGCGGATTTTCGCCTTCATATAAATAATCAGCTGGATTTCCTGAATAGGAAAATGTTAAAGAAATGCAAAGAATACAAATAATAAACAAAGCTAACCGTGCATCTGCAAGATTCATGAAACTATTTTATAAAAAGGTTTATAAAATTACTCATTCGGAGCAAAAAGAAAAAAGTAAGGAAAAAAGCATTAAAATAATTGATCAAGATTCACTAAAAAATACACACAATAAAATTAAAACAAAAATTTTCCCAAATTTT
>CAZFGC010000121.1:0-1518 GCA_964518285.1 Microcaldota archaeon | reverse complement strand
GTAGTTTTTGCAAGAGCAAATGATAGAGAAAAAGAAATAATAATCAAAGAGCTAAGAAAAACTAAGAACGTATTGCTTGTTGAATCGATTGCAAAAGATAAAAAAGTTCTTGCTGCAAACTGCAACGTCGTTTCCAATGGTGCAAATGATATAATTAAATTTTATTCAGATGCAATAGGAGATATCGCTTTTATTCCAGATGCTATAGATGAAGCAAATTATTATGAAAAATGTTTAAAAAAAATCGTATATTCAATTTTTACTTTAGACTTTCTGATAATTTTTTATGTAACATTCACTTCAATAATTTACGGAACTACTCTTAATCCTGTAGTAATTTTAATATTGAATAGCATAGCTGATACATTCTCCGGACTAAGCGTCCCAGAAAGGAAGGAATATAAAGGACAAAAAGGAGAACAAAAAGAAGAAGGGAAAGAAGAAGGGAAAGAAACCAAAGCTGAAAAAAAGGAACGTCTTTTATCTATTAAAGAAGTAACTTTTTCATTTTTCATTTGTGTTTTTGTTGCGATCGCAAGTCTACTTATAGAAGATCCTACTTTTGGAGCTAGCGCACTGATATTTTCATTTATTTTTGTTTCCTTAAGTTATACTCACGATGAATCGATTTTTAAAAAGTTCGAAGTAAGAAATTTTGAAATAGCTATTGCCATGGCAGCTTTCTTCATTTTCGTGCTATTTTTCCCGATAGCTAGCTTATTAGGTTTAAGGCAAATAACATTTGGAGAACTAGTAATTTCAGCGGGCATTGGAATTTTTGTACTAGTAATTTTCGAGATAAAGAAGTTTTTGAGCGGATCGAAAAATAAAGCAGAACTAAATCGATAGTAAGGTGCACAAATGTGAAAATATTTGGTATGAAAAATAAAACAGTAAAAACAATAGAAATAAAAAATAAAGGAGGGAAAAATAAAACAATAGAGGAGAAATTAAAATTTATAACTCCTAGTATGAAATATGCAAAGAGCTATAAAGATTTAATCAATGATGGGACAAAAGAAAAAAATCTAATTGAAAGAACTGAAAATCGATTTAAAGTTTACAATGTTAGTAACCTTTGAGCGTATTTTTACTCCTTCATAGCTTTTGTCTACTTTTCTTTTATTTTTATCTTTTCTTTTATTTTTATCTATTTTTCTTCTTTTAAGATAATTCAATCTTTTTATTGCACGCTCTGAAATATCGATGCAAAAAATGTCTTTATACCCTAACTCTACTAGTGAAAAAGCTTCCCTCCCAACTCCACAACCAACATCAAGTATCCTCGCGCTCTTTGGTATAAATTTTTCTATTACGTACTTCTCACTTGTCCAAAGTGTGCTACGTTCTTGGCCACGCAAAATTGCTCTGTCTGAATATCTATTAATTAACATGCACTCTATTTCCCTTACCCTCTTTATTCTCTCTATTCTCCTATCCGTCATCTAACCAATCGTTCTTTCTTTTTATTTTTTTATTTTTTCTTTATTTTTTCTTTTTTTATTCTTTTTATTTTTT
>CAZFGC010000120.1:0-3200 GCA_964518285.1 Microcaldota archaeon | reverse complement strand
TTTTCCTGCATTCTTCTTCAACTTTTTTTATTTCTTCAGCTAAAGCAGCAATTTTTTCACTTAAAGCCTGTTTTTCCTCTTCAGTAAGAGTCGCATATTTAATTTTTAATTCAGAATAAATTTTCTGTAATGTATCCAACCTAGAGCAAGAATTTTCTTTCACTTCTTCCCTCTTTTCACATCTTTCTCTTGCTTTTTCAAGCTTTTCCTTATAATTTTTTATTTCTATTTCATATTTTAAGAATTCTTCTTTTGATATTTCTCCAGCTTCGTACAAGCTTTTTATATTTGAATATTTTTCTTCAAGAGCTTTAAGCGAACTTTCTATGAAACTTTGTTCTTCGCAAGGATCAAATGGAACCACGGGTTTAACAGCTACTTGAGGTCTTTCAACACAAATAGTATATTTTTCTTTCAATTTTTCTATTTGCTCTGTTATAGCTTTTTTATCTTCTTCTTTCGCATAAGATAATTTTTTGACAAGGTCTCTTATTTCATCCTCAATTTCTCTACACATTTGTATTGTCCCTACTTGTATGCTTACTTCTGTAGGAGCACATCTTAATTTTGCTTCTTCTTTACTTATATTCTTTTCAATTAGTTTATTCATACATTCTTCTATTATCTTCTCAGATTTAACTGAAACTTCTACAGCTGTAGGAGCTGCTGTTGCAGCTAAGCAATTATATAAATCCTTCATTAAAGTTTCTATTTTAGTTAATATTTGTGGCTTATATTCTTTAGTAGCATTTTCATACATTTTTTTCAAATTTTCGATATCAATTTCAATTTTTGCACATTTACCTATTTCTTCAGGTACTATCTCTTCCGTTTTTATAGCTTGGGCAACAGCGGCAACCGTAGATCCGTAACATTCAGTAAGAGATTTTTGAAGATTTTCAATTTTACTCATTATTTCTTTTTTTGTTCCTTCATCAACAGCAGCTTCATATGATTTTTTTAGTGATATTATATTACTTTCTATTTCTTTACATTTATTTACTTCCTCCTGAACCTCCTCTTGCCTTTCGGCAGATACGGGGACACCTGTAGTTGATCCAATAGACGCAATCGCTTTACATTTTACTCTCGCATCTGCTTCATCTATACCTCGCATAACTAAATTTTTAACACAGTATTCGATTCCAATGGCAACGATAGCTGGATCTAGTGGAACCTTTTCCGTGGAAGTAGTTGCGTTGTATTCTCCATATTTCCCGGGAAAGTCCTTAGAGAAAATTTCAGGGAAATTTTCAGGGAAAGTAAAACCTTGTGCAAAACTAAAATTGAATAAAATGTTAAATACTAAAGCTAGCAAAATTATCAGCGAAATATGTCGATTCAATTTTTGTAAATTTTTTTGTAAATTTTTCTGCAATTTTGTATACCTCATGTAGCAAATAAATTAGAAATATTTAAAAATCATTCGCTTGTCTTGGAATCCAGCATTGAATGTTGTGCCAACTCTCATCTGTCACTTTTAGCTTTTTCTTACCTTTTATTAGATCTACAAAATATCAAACTTCTTTCCATCGTTTTTCATAAAATCTTTTTCTAACGCAGCCATTACCTTGTAGAAAACTTCACTAACTTCTTTCCTTTTCAGGATAGGATTTTCATTTTTGCATGTTGAAATATAGATTAATTCAAAGACTCTCCTATACTTTCCCAGTAAAGCAATTATTCCTATTGCTAGATCACTGTCTTCCGCCGTTCTCCCTAATTCTGCTATCACTCTAAAGTCTATTTTACCTTTCTTTAAAGCAATTTCCGTAAATCTTACAAACGCTGCCACGTTTGGATCGATTTTCTTTAGGTAGCTTTCCATTTTGCTCTCTAACTTACTCTCAAGCGCATTTTCATGTTTAGGTGAGGGAAACTCATTTTTATCATTTTTAACTTCCTCCTTTCTTCTAAAAAATTCTTTGAAGTTCATGTTCTCTGATTTTTAATAGTTCAAAATGATTTATATATTTTACGGTTTTTGGTTTTGATTTTTAGTTTTTAGTCTAAATTCTTCTTTTTGTCTCAAGAGCCTAACAGAGAATATAAATAAAGAATAAAGATAGAAAGGTTTAAAATAACAAAAATCATATTTACTTTGGGGAAAGATGGATACTATAAATGATTCACTTAAAGATGAGAAAAAAGAAGAAAAAATAACCATATTTAGACAAGACATAAAAGTAGAAAAAATAATAAAAGTAAAAGAATTGAACTTAGATGCAAAGGCAAAAGAGGTAATAAAAAATTTAGCAGAGAAAAATAATGTGAAAGAAGAAGTTATAGAAGAAGCAATAAGGGAATTATTGAAAGAATCGATTTCAGACGATTCTTACATACTTTCCTATTCATTTCCTACTAGTTTGATTGAAAAGAAAATTAATGAAAAAGGTAAATGAACGAGGGGATACCATCATTAAGTTAGATCGTAAAGAGAATAAAATAGATAATAAAGATAATAAAAATAAGAAGAAAGACGATAAAACTCATCGCAAGTTCAATTCATATTTAGAGGCATATTGGAAATTTAGACTTAAAACTGGAAATGTAAATGAACAAAAAAACGCAGCGATAAATTTAATAGATGGGTATGAATTTAGTAAAGATAAAGAAATAATAGACTTTTTAATCAATAACCTTGAATCCGTAGATTCTTCAGTTAAAGAATTAATGATTTTGAATTTATTAAACCTTGATTTAGAGGAAGAACACATAGAAAAAATATTAAACTCCGTCGTTAATTTTGATGACAAATTGCTTGCCTCAAACTACCTAATAAAAATTTACTCAAACGGAAGCGAAAGTATAAAGAAGAAAGTGATGGAGATTCTGAAGGAAAATAGATGCTTTTTTCCTGATATTATCTTTGGGGAATTTGAAAAGATGGTGACAGAAGAAGAAAAAAAGAGAATAAGTGAAGAATACGAAAGCAAGCTAAAAGAAATGGAAGAAAAATATAAAGAAAGAATGAATAAAATCGAGAAAAAATATAGAAAAATATTAATTATGGAAAGTGCGATTAGAAATACTTTTTATCCAATATTAATTACAGCAACTATTTCTTTTGCGCTAACTTTAGGATCAGCCTATCTTTTCATCAGCTCGGAAAAATCTAGAAGATATATGTATGCTTCAGAATCAAGAATGAGATCTTTAATAAATAAACTTACAAATATTCATATGACACTGCTTAATAT
>CAZFGC010000119.1:0-2662 GCA_964518285.1 Microcaldota archaeon | reverse complement strand
ATCTTCTAGAATTATTTTAATGTATCCAGAAATATTTGAATTAAAAGAAACCGATAAAGAGAAATTTTGTGAATATTTAGAATTTAATACAAAAAAGCAAATGGATAAAGGATTTAAGCTAGTTAATTTATTGAAAATTTATGAAGAAGCTAATCTTTTGGCAGATTATGAAATAGCTAGAAAACAATATTTCTTGTCCAACGTCGAGCTTTATTTCTATACATTACAAAGTAAAAAATATTGTGGTAATACAGAGCTGTCTACTATTTTATTCTTCCACTACAGCGAAACTAAATGTCCAGACTGTATAGTCCAAGGTCAAATATTAGACAAAATAAGGGAAAAATGTAAAAATGTAAGAATTATAACTCTTGCAGTTGATTTGGAAATTAATCCTGTAGAACTATTAAAATATAGGTATAACATTACTTCCGCACCTTCGTTAGTCATTGATGATAAAGTAATAATTAAAAATATAGCAAGCGAGGAAGAAATATTAAAACATTTGAAATGTATGTAAAAATGTGTAAAGATGATAAGATATAAAATGAAGGACACGGAACTTGGAAAGATGCTATTTTTATGCGATGAAAATTTGATTGGCAAAAGCTTAATTGACAAAAAAAAGAACATATCTTTAAAAATTGATGAAAATTTTTATGTAGAAAGAGGAAGTGAAGAATTAATTGAAAGCTTAGTAAAGGAAGCATCCTTTATAAATGCTACTGGAAAAAAGTCTGTGAACATTGTTAAAAAGTTTATAAAAATAAAGAGTATTTTGTACATAAATAAAATTCCGCATGTTCAAATTTACGAAATATGAACCGTTATTTTGCTGCTTATTTTGCTGCTACTATTTTTATTATATCGTCGTGGTTTAGAACATAGTCTCTTCCGATTCTCATTTTTTTTCTAGCGTCGATGGCGAAGAGGAAATTTTTTGCTAGGTCTGAGTGGATTTTTTCTGCTAGGTCTATTACTCTCGATCCTTTTTTTAGAGGAATTGCATCGGGTAAGACATTGCCAAAGTTATCTGTTAAATTTTTTTCGTCGCTTACAGGGTAAACTATAATTCCTTTCCAAAGTTCGAAGAATGCTAATTGTAAAGTTTCTCTTACTCCAGTAGATCCGTATCTTTCGATTATTTTTCTTACTCTTTCGAGTGCTTCTTCTTGCTCTTTTGTAGCTTTTATTATTTCGAAGTTTTTTTCGTAGATTGAATAGCTTATTATTCCTTTTTTTCTAGCTCTGACTAGCGCTAGTTCTCCATCAGCATAAACAGGTATGATTATTTTTTCTTTATATTCTTCCTTTATTTTTTCGAAGTTATTTTTTTTATCTAGGTCTATTTTGTTAGCAGCTATTATAGTTGGCATTGCTTTTTCTTTTATCTTTCTAGCGAAGTTAATTATTCCTTCTTCGTCAAAGCTAGATTCTTTGTAAATTTCTTCTATATCTTCTTTTTTTATTTTTAAGCCAGTAAGTTGTTTAGCTATATCTTCTAGCGTTAACCTCTTTGCTCTCTTCAGTATTCCTACAATCCAGTGAATGATTTCATTTTCTACGAATTCTATTTCTTTTGAAGGGTCATAATTTTCAGCTGGGTTACCAAATTCATCTGTTGTTCCACTGATATCAACTACATGAATAAGCACGTCTGCAGTTCTCACTTCGTCTAGAAATTTATTTCCCAAGCCCTTTCCCTTGTGGGCTTCGGGGACTATTCCAAGAAGGTCTATTATGTTAACAGGTATTTGCCTAATTCCTTTTTCACACTTAGAGTTCATAGGGTTACATTTTAATTTAAATTCGCTACAAGGACATTTAGAGAAAATTAATGTTGTTCCTTTATTTGGGTCTATCGTTGTGAAAGGCCTTGGAGAGATTTTGACTTCTATTTCTGTAGCTGCTGAAAAGAAAGTAGATTTTCCAGAAGATGGTTTTCCAACTATTCCGAACAACATGAATTTTTAAAAACTTTTTTATTTTTTATTTATGGATCCGTTCTTATCATTAGTAAGCGCTATAATTCAAATAGTTTTAGGTATTTTGTTTGGATGCTTTTCAATTTATCTAGGACTTAGATTTTTTGATAAGCTAACTATGGGAATAAATGAATTAGAAGAGTTGAAGAAAGGGAATGTAGCTATTGCGATTCTTCTTGCTTTTCTTGTTTTATCGGTAGGAATAATGCTTCTTGGAGTAGTGAGAAATATTTTAGATATGTTTAGTGAAGAATTTATATCTCCTGCTATGTTCATAATAACTTTCATAATGGCGATTGTAAAAATTGTAATTGGTATTATTTTGATAAGCTTAATAATTTATGTTAGCATTAGAATATATGATTCCTTAACTCCGACTATCAACGAAGTAAAAGAGCTTAAAAGAGGAAACGTTGCAGTCGCGATAGTAACTGGAGGAATTATACTTGTAATTTCTTTGTTAGTTTCCGTAGCTGTTGAAAATTTTGTTGAAGCGGAAATTTTCTCCCCGAAATTTTTTGGAAAGCTAATCGGAATAATCCCATAATATTTTTCCATTCGAGTTTTCTATCTTAATAATTCCTCTTTTAATTTTCTCGCTATTTGCTTCAAAATTACAAGACGATGAAATTGAATAATTTCCTACTCTTAATATATTATTTGAAGATGATACTTCG
>CAZFGC010000118.1:0-4455 GCA_964518285.1 Microcaldota archaeon | reverse complement strand
ATCTGGATTAAAAAACATTGAAATGAGGAAAGAAGATTTTTTCGAAGCAATCGAAAATATTAATGAAGAGGTCGACATTATTTTTCTAGATCTTCCAGAGCCTGAAAGAATTTTTTCCAAGAATTTTAAAGTAAAAGAGTTTATAGTTGCTTATTTGCCAAATTTTGAACAAGTTAAAAATTTTTGTCTAGCTGCGAAGAAAAACGGATATGAATTTTTTGTAGTAAGATGTATAGCAGAAGAGATATTAGTTAGGGAATTTGGAACTAGGCCAAAGAATAAAGGATTATTTCATACAGGATTTCTTTGCTTCGTTGACTGCTCTTTCACTTCGTAATCAATTAGAGAGTTATTATCTTGGCCAAAGACAAATTTTGCCTTTATCTTTTTTCCTTCTAGTACTTGAGGTAGCCAAAATTTATCATCCACCCACATTTCTTCGTAGGGAATAGAATTAATATCAAACCATTTTGGTTTCATTTCCTCTGTTTCCTTTATCTCTCCTTCCCAATCTCTTGCCAAAAATACATGGACTACTTGATTCCATTCACTTTTGTGAGGAAAATAGAATTCAATCTCCCCAAATTTCTCTAATTTCTTTATTTTTACTCCTATTTCCTCAAATACTTCTCTAATTGCTGCACTTTCTATTTCTTCCCCTTCTATTACCTTTCCTCCAAATCCATTCCATTTATTAACTCCAAATCCTCTCTTCTTCATGCCAAGAAGAATTTTTCCATCTTCTACAAAAAATACCAATGTAGCTATCATATTTATCATATTACCAATGCAGGGGGCAGGATTCGAACCTGCGAATGGCCTAAGCCAAGTAGGTCTTGAGCCTACCGCGTTTGTCCACTCCGCAACCCCTGCAAAACAATGAAATATCAGACAATAAAATATAATACAGAAAAATTTTTATATTCTAATTTAGACTAATTTATTAGGTGGGGGCGTGACCCTAGTAGATTTAACAAATCTAAGCGAGAAAGAAAAAGAAATCATAAAATTAATAGAGAGGGATAAATACATATTTAAAAAAACTATTAAAGATTCACTAAAGGTGGATGACAAAACCCTGGATAATTTAATTTCAAGTTTAATAAGAAGAAAAATAATTCACAAAACTTCAGCTGGATATTCTCTAACAGATGAGTATTATGCAGAAAAATATAGTGACAAATTAATTGAAATTCTAAGCAAATCTCCACTTAGTTATTCCGAAATTCTAAATTATGTAGCACTCCCGGCTAGTAAAATTGCTTGCCTAATCTCATACTTACGCAAAAAAGGTATTACTATAGAAAAAGTTTGGTACCGAGATAATTACAGATACATGATATTAAATGACGAATTCATCAAAAATTCAAAAGAAAAAATAATTGAAGCATTAAAAAATGGTCCTCTCTTCCCAGAAGAAATAAAATCAAAATATGGAGTTTGGGGAGGAGTTTACAAGAGGATTATAAAAGAGTTGAAAGATGAGGGATTAATTACAATAGGGAAAAATAGCCTTATATCTCTAGCAAAAAAAGAGGAGAAAAGTGATACTTCCACCTTACCGGTTGGGAAAAAGCTAATTCTTTCTACTAGAAAAACTATCTTCGAACCACCTAAAAAGATACATATCTCGAAAAATATGAAATCGTTTGTGATCCCTATAATAAGTGAATTTTCCGGAGCTACTATTGCATTTTCTCAGGAAATGTTTGCTGGAGCAATTGAAATTTTAGAAAACTTAAAGAAAAATGAAGTAATTTCAAGTATAATAATAAATGGTGGAATTCTTCCTTCCGTTCCTCTTTACGCCACAAAAATTACTGAGAGCAAATTAAAATATTTACTTCCAGGAATAAATAACATTGAGGATGCTGTGGTTGTAGTTAAACCTATTGTTAAATTGCTGAGAAAATCCGTAGGATATGAAACTCCATTAATCTACGTATTTGGAGATGAGGATGAAGAAAATTTAAAATGCTTAAAAGATAAACTCATTGCGATACTAAAAAGTCCTGAAAACATAAAATTAGAGATAGAAAGAGTTGAAGCCCTTATAAAAGATACTACGACAAAACTAGAGGGGCTTTTAGAAGAAAGGAAAACACTTTTACAAGAATTGAAAAAGACTAAGGATGATGAAAGAAGAAAGTATTTAGTAGGGAGATTAAAGCAACTGTCTAGATTGATAAATGAATATTCTATCGCCATAAAGACTAAAAACGATGACTTAGCAAGGCATAGGATACAACTTGAAGAACATAAAATTAGGAAATTCATTAATTTATACGAATGGTTATCAAAAGAAGAGGCGTTTGTAAATAGAGAAGTGGATAATGAATATAATAGAATGATGAGAGAAGTCTTCATCTCTGGGAGTTGGCCAATTTTACTAAAGAATTCTATAAATCATATTCAAATAGGAAATCTTAACTTTACAATAGGACATAACTTAAGTTCGATAAAAAGCTCAATACCGCAAAAAGGGGCATTCAAAAAGGCAGTGCTCCTTTACGACAGGGAACTTATTTATAACTTAGCTCCTGAAGCAGATGTGGTTTTATTTTCTCATGCTCCTTCAACGAAATTTA
The DNA here is from genome assembly GCA_964518285.1 of Microcaldota archaeon. Taxonomy (GTDB): domain Archaea; phylum Micrarchaeota; class Micrarchaeia; order CABMEP01; family CAZFGC01; genus CAZFGC01. The sequence goes on along the minus strand of CAZFGC010000118.1, from coordinate 1,867 downwards.
GCTGGGAACCAAAAAAATTTAGATCTGATGATAATGTTTTATTCTTACAAACTGGTGGATTCTATGATCCTGAAGTAATAAAAGAATGTAGAGATAGAAAAATGAAAATACCTTATACAGATTTACTCGAAAAAGGTTTAGATTCGTCCTTAACCTTACTTCGCTACAGAGATGGAATAATAGAACTGGAGATAATAGGTAGCGATGAACTTAAAAAACTCGGAAGGAAAAGAATTGAAAGTGAAATGAAAAGGCTTGACTATGACAATTTAGAAAAAGAAGTTATGAGTACAAAAATAGATAGGGGACCCAACGTCGCAGAAAATGTAGTTTTAAAAATGCAAATCATAGAAAATGTCTTTCCATTTTCAATAAATTATAGAGATTTGGGGAGATATATAAGATATAGAATATTAACAGACTTGAATAAAGATATGCAAGAAAGTGTACTAATAAGTGAAGCTGATCCTTTAGTTGACAAGTATCTTTCAAAACTTTCTAAAGAAGAAAGAATAAATCTAATAAGGAAATATTTAGAAATCCCGCCTATACCTGAAAGGAAAATTAGAGAAATAAAATTTGATTTAATTTCTGATATACACCTTGGTATGGCTAATCCTCTAGACGAAGTGAGTAACTATGAACTACTAAAAGCATATATATATGTAAGTAAAAAGGATCCTCCTGATGTAGTGATAAATGGAGGGGATAGTGTAGGTGGAGGGTCAAAAGGTGCGATGAAGGGAGAAGCATCCCAGAAGAATATTGTATATCAAGTTATAGAAAGCTTAAAGAAAGGAAATAGAGAAAAGTTAGAATTTTCTATACCTATTTACAATATTGATACTCAATTCAATCAACTCATCGAATTAGAAAGATACTTAGTTGAAATAATAAAGAATGGGGGGGAAGTAGTTTTAATTTCTGGAAACCATTATAATAAATCCAATCCGTTTGGTCGGCTAGATGAAGCAGAAAGAATTTTTGGAGATATAATAAGAATTGGTAATTTGAATGAAGACGAATGGAAAAGAATTCATGTTTTTGGAGGATTAGATTATGGTATCGGAAATTCTGTTGTTAAGGGAATACCTGTATTCGGAATTCATAAATACAAGATGACTACTGATAAAACTACTGGATTAGCAGAATACAAAATAAAACAAGCAAAGGAGGCATTTCTTTCCGTTGGAGGGCATTTCCATTCTCCTGGAGGACAAAAAGAAAAAGGATCCATTTCTCTTGCACTTCCCTCGCTTGCTCCAGATACTGAATATCCTGAAAAACTCCAACTTCCAAGTAGCGCAAGGGGTTTCTTTAGAGTCAACCTTTATGTCGAAGATATTATGACACATGATAAAAAAATAATTACTAAACCTGTAGATAAAGTTGTGATAAGATTCTATCCATCTTCTTACCTAAAGAAAGTTATAAAAGAATGCAATAAGGAAAAGCTATGATTTCCTCGAAAAAGAGAAACTCTGTAGTTCCTTAATTTCTGTGACAAAGCTCTGCTGATTCAGTCCTGAACTGAGAAAACTATTTAGAAGAATATTCAAATGCTCCGGCCGGGATTTTCAAACTTCTTCTTAAGAAATTTTTGTGAAGAAATTTTTTGAACCCGGGTCTCCGGCTCGAAAGGCCGGTATCCTTGACCGGACTAGACTACCGGAGCATTTTTTCGATTTCTTTTTCTATTTCTTTAGATATTTCATCTATTTTTTTACTTCCGTCTATCGTAACCCATTTCCCAAACAAATTACTATCTGCCATCGTTTTATATTTTGTCCTAGCAAGCAAAAGTCTTTCAGTATTTTTTTCATATCTTTCGATATTTATTTTCTTTTTGATTCTTTTCATAGAAATT
>CAZFGC010000117.1:0-4409 GCA_964518285.1 Microcaldota archaeon | reverse complement strand
GGATTGGTGCGATCTTCGGAGGGAAAATAAGTCCTTTATCATCTCCATGAATAGCTATTACACTTGCAAAAATTCTCCAAATTGCTGGACCATAGCAAGTTTGCCAAACGTACTTTTTCTTACCATCCTCATCTGTAAATTTTATATCAAAAGCCTTCGAAAACTTTTGTCCCAAAAAATGTGTGCTGGGCTGTTGGCTTATTTTCCCATCCGGATTTAAAGTATCAGCAGCATATGTATGGACAGCTCCCGGGAATTTATCCCACTCAGGCCTCTGGAAAAAAACGAAAGGAATACCAAATTCTTGGTGCATAATTTTTTCTGTCATTTCCATATCTTCCATTACTTGTTTCCTTGCTTCTTCTTCTGTTGCAAAAGCATCATGCGCTTCTATCCAATAAAATTCCCTTCCCCTAAGAAAAGGTCTCGTCGCTTTAGTATCGCATCTCCAAACTTGACATGATTGATAAATTTTTAATGGAAGGTCTTTTTTACCCCTAATCCAATAATGAAACATATGATAAATCATAGTTTCGCTTGTTGGTCTAAGAGCATATTTTTCTCTTAAAAAACTGTCTCCTGCTGCAGTTACCCAAAATACTTCAGGGGCAAATCCTTCCACATGTTCTCCTTCTTTTTTCAGAAAGCTCTCTGGAATTAGCGAAGGGAACCATGCTGGCTTGTGACCTCTTCTTTCAAGCTCTTCTTCATAAAGTTTATACATATTTTTCATTGTCATTACTGCCCAAGGTAAATTTACGATAAATCCTTTTATTCCTGTTCTAAGATCAGCAAGCCCTGCAGAAGTTATCACTTCAGTAAACCATTCCGAAAAATTCTCCTTTGTGTTTTTCATAAATAGATTTTGTAACAATTTAAAAATTTTTTCTAATTTCTAATGTTGCATATGTGATATATATGATACAATGCATTATATTTGATATGGATAATACACTATTGAAACTTAAGGTAAATTGGGAAAGACTCCTTCATGAAATAAATTCAAAATATTTCAATAACAAATATTCGCATTTGACGACTACTCAATTTTTTGTAGAATATTTTCACATTTTGCTAATGAGGGTACCGAAAAAACAACGTGAAGAAATAATAAGGATGAGACTTAAGGAAGAGCTTTCAGGGGTGTCAAAAGTAATATGTTTTCCATATAAGAATGTCCTCAAGAAGCTTAGTAAAAAATATAAGCTAGGTATAGTATCTGGAAATTTTAGAAAAACTATAAAAGAAGCTATAAAAAAATGCAAGATAGATAGTTATATAGATGAAATTATTGGTATAGATGATACACCAATATCCAAGCCATCACCAGTTCCTTTATTAATGATGTTAAAAAAATTTAAGTGTAAACCAATTAATGCTGTTTATGTTGGAGATCATCCCAATGATGTAAAAACAGGAATAGCCGCAGGTACAAAAACTATTTTTGTGAAAAATTCAAAACACTATCAAGAACTTAAAAGATCTAATATAAAACCAGATGCGATTATCAATACATTATTTGAGCTTGAAGATGTATTAAAGAACATAGAATAGGGCCACGTAGAATAGAGCTTATGTGGGATTCATTAGTAAAGTCTAAATAAGTCTGCTACCTTCAGTTAATTACTTCTGGGCAGAAGTTACTTCTGGGTAAGCATTGTTGAAACAGCTTCTCTTATCAAAGGATCTGTATAAAAATACTTTTTATCCTTCTCTTCAACAAAACCATAATCAATTAAATTTTGGAGATAGGAATAAAGTCTACTTTCACTTACTCTCTTTTTAAGATGTAGTTCCAAAAAGGCTTTTATTTCACTCCAATTCTTAGGTTCAGAAATGGAGAAAAGAATTAATAGATATTTTTTCCTTGCCAATTCTTTGTTTTTTAAAAAATTATTTAATTCGTTTTCTACGATTTTTTTCCCTTCTTCAGCAACTAAAGAAAGGCACTTTTTATGAGTGTATTTTCTCCTATAATATCCATATAAAGAAAGCCACCCAATTATACCATCTAATCTCTCGACAACTTCCTCTAATTCTTTTTCTTCAATTTTCTTCCTTATTTGTTTTGCTCCAATTTCAAGAAATTCTTTAGCTTTTTCAGTAGATAATCTTCTTAACTCGACAACTTCTTTTGCTCTCCCATAAAGTGGCGCTTCGGATGAAGTACCGCAAAATTCTTCTAAAATCCCAACTTCGGATCCGCTTATTACAAATGTTATTTTTTTAGTATTATCATATAAGTATGCTAAAAGAGAGTCCCCTCCAAATTTTTTCATTCTTTGTATTTCGTCAATAAATATTACTGCTCTTTTATTTTTCTCTTTAAGAACATCATCGAGAGTCTCAAAAATTTCAATAGTATTCTCCCTATTCAACTTTATTTCTACACCAAAAATTGTTATAGAACTTATCAATTCCGTGATTCTCTTCTCCGGAAGTAATCTTTTTAAGATAGAAAATGCTGCTTCTATAAAGTATTTTATCATTTCACTCCTATTTTCTACTTTTCTAGCATCTATATATTCACAAAGGAAATTCTCTCGCAGAATATTTTTAACTACTTTCATCAAGCTAGTTTTTCCTGTCCTTCGTATTCCTTTTATTATGATAACTTTTTCTCCACGTTTAATTGAATCAATAATCGTTTTAAGCTCTTCTTTGTAATTGTAAAAATCTTTCAGGTCTTCTTTTGGATTTGGGTCGAAATACATAAATAAATTAAAATCGATAATCTTATAAAACTTCCGGGCAGAAGTTACTTCCGGGCAGAAGTTAAAAAAGGTTTAGGACAGAACTTAAAAGATCTAAACTAGATGCGACAATTCAATAGTTCGCTTTTAGAAAACATGACCTTTACAACGGTCATGAAATTTGAAAACATGACCTTTACAACGGTCATGAAAGATTTTTAAACTTTTTTACCTTATTTTTTTATGGAATTGTATGATTTGAATTCTTGGTGGAAAACAGGAAGTATACCTAAAGAATACAAAGAGATGGAAAGAAGAGAACTATTTAAAGAAATTATAAAATATATCGAAGATAGGCAGATAATATCGATAGTAGGGCTGAGAAGGGTTGGAAAGACAGTTTTGCTTTATCACGTAATTGACTTCTTGCTTAGAAAGACAAAGAAAGAAAATATATTATACTATACTTATGACTTATTCGAGGATAAAAGTATAGAAGAAATACTTGACTTATACTCTTCAACCATCGAAGTAGATATAAAGAAAGATAAAGTTTTTGTATTCTTGGACGAGATACAGAAGCATAAAGGATGGGAAAGAGAAATTAAATTATTATATGATACACATAAAAACATCAAATTTTTTATCTCGGGATCAAATAGCTTATTTATAGAGAAAAAGACTAAGGAAAGCTTAGCCGGTAGACTTTATTCTTTTGAACTTATGCCTTTATCATTTAAGGAGTATTTAAAGTTGAAGAAAATTTCACACGATTATAAATTGTATAAGGAAGAACTCGAAGAAGAATTAAACGCATATATGAAAACTGGAGGATTCCCAGAACTAATGTATGAAAAGGACGATGCAAAAATTAAGAAATACGTCAAAGAACTTATAGTGGACAGGATAGCTTATATTGATATACCAAGCGTATTTGATGTGGAAGAGCCTGAACTTTTGACAACTTTGATATCGATAATCTCTTCTAATCCAGGAATGCTATTTGATTATGATTCTATAGCAAGCGATTTAAAAAGAAATAGAAAAACCATATCGAATTATATCTTTTATCTTGAAAAAGCCTTTTTAATAAAAAAGTTATATAATTTTAGCAAGAGTAGAATCACAAGCGAAAAAAAATTAAAAAAAATCTATCCTTCTACATCAGCTTTGGCATTTTTATATTCTGCCGAACTTGGTAAAATTATAGAAACTTTATTCTTGCAAAACTACAGTAGCACATTTTTTTACAGAAAGCAAGATAAAGAAATAGATTTTGTCAACAAATTTCCGACTGAAATTAAATACCAGGAAAAAATAACAAAGCAAGACTGGAAATCTATGAAATACTTTATGAAATTGTTTAACTTTGATAAAGGATTAATGATAACGAAAGACTTGGAAAAAAATGTAAAGTTTGATGACAAGGAAATATTTCTTATGCCTTTGCTAAAATACCTAGTGCAAAAATGAAAAATAGCTGTCGGACTATGGAAAAAATAATAAAAATAAATCGAAGAAAACCTGAAAAAGAAAAAATAGAAGCTGCAGCTCAGATTATAAAAAAAGGAGGAATTGTAGTTTTCCCTACAGAAACTGTTTACGGGATAGGTGCAAGTGCATTCAATGAAAGAGCTATAAAGAGACTTTACAAAATAAAGGGAAGACCCCTAGACAACCCTTCGATAATACATATCGCTAGGAAAAAAGATATTT